>NZ_BBWM01000045.1:0-165323 GCF_001463805.1 Aureimonas sp. D3
GAGCCGCGCGGCGCGCGAGCGCCCGCCGCTCGATTGCAGAAGCTCGATCCCGTCCAATCGCAACGCTTCGCGCAGAGACGGGTCGAGAATGCCAGCACTCACGAACAGCTGGACATCGCCTGCACGTCTTGCCGGCCGCAGCGCCTCGCCGGCCTCGCGAAGCGGCAGGCTGGGGTCGTCCGCATCAAGGATCAGCGCGATCGTCGAGGGCGCCGCCTTGCGCCGGACGCGCAGAGCCGGAAGCGTCATGGCTGGTCGCGGGCGAAGATCGGCCACGACGCCGCGCGCGGCCAGATGCGCCGAGACGCTCGCCGCCAGCGTTTCGGCCTCGGCTCTGGGGGGCGGGATGGGACAGATAGCGGCGAAGCCCGGCACATGGAGAAATCGCCCGAGCCGATGCTGCCCCGCCTCGACCGGTGCCAGAAACAGGCGATGGAGATGCGCGACGCCGCGTGCGAGCGCGTCCATCGCCTCGTCCCGCCGCATCAGGAAGGCCGTCTCGAACAGCGATTGTTCGAGAGCGCGTTCATAGTCGAAGGCCGGCAGGGCCAAGGGCTGGAGCGTTCCGTCTTCGGCCTGAAGGAGAAGATCGCCATAGCAAAGGCTGGCCGCAGGATCGGCCTCCAGCGCGGCCTGCCAGCGGGACAGCGCGCCCGCCCGCAGCCGCGCGCCGGCCCGCAGCCAGAGAATGGCGTCGCAATCGGCCGCTTCCGTTTCCAAGAAGAGCCGCGCGGCGGCCGGGTCGAAGCCGCCACTGGCCTCGAAAGGCGCCAGAATCGCCATCGGCCCGCCGGGATGATCCCCCAGCGCGGCAAGACTCGCCTCACCATCCCCTGCCCCAACCACCAGCACGGCGACACGGCTGTTGCCGGGTTCGGACACCGGGACCAGCGGAAAGCGGCGGTCCCAATCCTCAAACTGGGAGAAGGGCACGTGATCGGGCAAAATCGCGTCGAACAACGCGCCGCGCGGCACATCCTGCTCGTATTCCGCACGCGCTTTCAGATCGGCCGCCAGCCCGTCCGGAAAGGCCAGAAGCGTCAGCGGCCCGACCGGCAACGGCCGGCCATCCGCCAGAAGCTCCACATCGCGCGGACGGCCATCGGCGAGCGAGCGCGGCAGGGTGAGGCGGAAGCCCGCGACGGGGCGCGCGGCGTTGCCAGCTGTCACCTTGCGCCAGCGATCGGCCACGGTGCGTGCAACCACCGCCCCATCCACCACGGCTTCGACATGGCGGGGCGCTGCGGAGGCGGAGCCGATGTCGAGCCAACCGCTCAACGTGAGACCGCCGTCCCATTGCGCACCGGCTGATGGCGCGCCGCTGGGGGCAAAGCCTGTCGCGGCGCGGAGGTCGATGGGCTCGCCCAGGGCGATGTCGAGATTGGCAAGGCGCAGTTCGGCGCGCCCGAGACCAGCCAATGCCCCGGCTTCGAGCACGAAGCGAAAGCCATGGCACCCATCGCCTAAACCCAGCGCCAGCGCCTCCCGGTCAAAAAGCTGCGCGCGCATGAGCTGCGCAGGGTATCCGTCGAGAAGAAGCTCCACGGCGAGCCGGCGCTCGGGATCGACGGGATCGATCACATAGCCTTCCAGAACCGTTTCGCTGCTGCGCACGAAACGCACCCGTAGCGATGTGTCGGCAGCAGACACACGTCCCGGCGCGTCGTCACGCCGGCGGCGGCGGGAGGCAATCAGCGAACCAATCGACGAGGGCGTTTGCGATGTCTCGGTCACGGGCGGTCGGGTCCATGAAGTGATGGGGCGCGGGCGCAAGACGGCGCGCGGCCGGATCGACAAAGGCGGCGGGAAGGCCGGTTTCCGCGCGCAGACGCTCGAACAGGGCGTGGCCGCCGGCGATGGGGGGAAGGGCGAGGGCAGAAAGGCCGAACTGGGCCGCGCGCAAGGTGATATCGGCCGCGCGCACGGGGCCGCTCGTGAAGACATTGCCGAGGCCGAACAAAGCATCCTCGTCCAGCGCCCGGCCAAGACCCAGGATCAAGCCCTCAGGTATTTCGGATCTGAAGGCTACCGAGAGCGCGCGCAGAAAGGTCTGTTCGCGCAAACCGGGCGTCGGCAGAAGGACGCCGAGCGTCGGGCGGGTGACCGGCCTCGGCTGGCGATCGCGCTCAATCTTGCCGGCAAGCTTCTGCGGCGCGATCCGCACGGTCTCGGACAGGAGGCGATGCGTCCCCTCGTCGGCCGTCTGAAGCCGTCGCCAGAAGGTGCGTTTGGCGGCCTGAAACGGCGCGACGAGTGCGGGCGCGCCGGGGCCCTCCAGCAGCCAGTCGATCGGCGCGCGCCGGACGGTCAGCGCTTCGAACAGGGGCTCAGGGGGTGGCGGGCCGACGAGATCGATCGAGGCCGGGCGCAGCGCGCCGAGATAGGCGCGCCATTCATCTTTATCCGTGAAGTCGAGCGATTGGGGCAGCGCCGTCGGATCGTCCGCGCGGAAGGCCAGATGCAACGCGCCGCCGCTCTGCCGCCACTCCAACGCGAGCCAGCGCGTCGAACGACGGGACAGGCGAAACAGATGCTCTTCTGCCGCCGGGTCGCCGCGCCCGAACACGACGAGCCGCCCGCCCGCCGGGGGCGCGAGCGCGGCCTCGAGGCGCGATCGAAACGGGCGCAGCGGATCGGCTGCGGCAAAGCCCTCCGCCTCGTCGCGGTGATGAGGGTGGCGCTTGGCGGCGAGACGGCGATTGCGGGAAACAAGAGCGGTACGGCTGTCGCTGAAGGAGCGCGAGCCGCCATGCGGGACGAAGAGGCCGGGGGCGGCAACGTTTCGGAACCCTTTGGCGCGCACGCGCAGGCACAGGTCCAGATCCTCGAAATAGCCGCGCCCATAGAGCGTCGAAAGCAGCCCGACCGCCGCCAGCGCGTCATGGCGCAGGAACAGGCAAAAGCCCGAACCGGCCGGCATGTCCACCGCCGCTCCCGTCTGGAGCGTGGCGGCGAGCGCGTCGATCCGCCGGGCCTCGTCGGGCGTCGGCAGCGGGGCCTTGTCCGCGCGCGATGGGAAACTCGCCAGCTCGCCTTGGTTGGAGAGAGGCGACACCGTGCCGATATCGGGCTCGCCATAGGCGATGTCGGCGAGGCGCGGGAGCGCGCCGGGCGGCAGCACGGCGTCGCTGTTGAGAAGCAGCACATCCTCGCCGGACAGGCTGGCGAGCCCTCGGTTCACGGCACCGGCAAAGCCGAGATTGGCCTCGTTGCGCAGGAGATCGATCAGGCCGCGCGCGGCCAGCGCGTCGAGAAGCAGCTTGAGGCGGCGGTTGGGCGAGGCGTCGTCCACCACGAGCACGCGCACGCTCTCGCCCTTGGCCGCCACCGCCGCGCGCAGGCAATCCTGCGTCGCCTCGAAATCCTCGAAAACGGGAACGAGAATGGTGATGGGACGCCGCTCGGGAACGAGGTCGGGCACACGACCCTCAACCGGCGAGATGGCAGCGCTCGAACGCGGCCAGAGTGCACCGGATGCCAGCGGCTCCGCCTCGCCGGGCAGTCCGAGCGTCCAGCGATGGACCTCACACGACAGGGCAAGGTCGATGAAGGCGCCCCGAGCACCGGGCGGAGCCAGCGGGAAATCCGGCTGCGCCGCCAACGTGCGTTCGCCCGACCCTTCCAGCGACAGCTCGACCGAGGCGGCATTGCCCGCCCAGACCAACCAGCCCGTCAGCCGCCGATCCATCACGTCGAGACGCGCCAGCGCGGGGCGGCCGGAGGCCAGGAGCCGCGCGACGCTCATGCGCAGGAGGTCATGCGCTTGGACGGTCTGGACGAGGAGATCGCAGGGATCCGGCATCTCGGCCCCGCCCGCGCTCAATTGCAGCGCGGCGCGCGCCACCACGGGATCACCGGGATCGCCCGCCAACGCCCGGCTGAGATCGGCCACCGCCTCGGTCTTCTCGCCCATGCGCCAGAGCGACAGGGCGCGCAGCGCGAGCGACGGGGCAGGCGGGGGGGATGACAGGCGACAGGCTCGATCCGCCAGGAGGAACGCGTCCTCAGGCCGGCCCGCCGCCAGAAGCCGCGTCGCGCCCAGCACCAGCGCGTCCTCATGGCCGGGCGTGCCCGCCAGAAGGGCGGGGCCCGATAGATCGAGGGGGGCCATGATGGAAGCAGGCTGCGACATGCCCGGCATTATGCCCGGCTTCTCTTTCCGAAGCCTGATGATGCGCGCTGGCATGTGCGCGCCGTTTTCGATCAGGCGACCTGAATTCTTCTACGCTTGCTCCTTTCCCACCGCACGCTTGGTTCGTTGTGATGGCGAGTTGGCCCTCGAAGACCCTACATCCACCAGTCAGCGTTCACGCTTTGCTTGCTCTGTTTCGTGCTTTGCCTTGCTTTGCGCGCCCGGCCGGCGGCATCCTGACCGACCAGAAGCCCCGGCGGAGCTGCGTCCATGAGCGAGAGAGACGACAACGAACCCGGTAGCTCCGGCCAGAACGGGGGCGCGGGCGCGGGCGCAGGGGCCGGTGCGGCTTCGGCTTCGGCCGCCGCCGGCGCGACGCTCGTTGCCGCAGGCTCCATGGCCACCACGGCTGGCATCGGTCTCACCGCCTCGTCCGGCCCGGCTTCGGCCGCGAGCGGCAAATCCTCAACCGGCTCGGGGTCCGACGGCGGCAAGGGCAACGGGACGAGCGACACATCCGGATCGCAGGATTCCCAGAGCGGGATCGATAGTTCCTCCGGCCATATGGGTCAGGCGGGCCCCGCCGCGCAGGCCGCCGGCGTCAAGGCCGCGGCCGCTTCCGCCAGCGCGGGATCTGGCGGCGCGCCTGCGGCCGGCGGAATGGTGGGGGGCGCGATGCGCTCCGGGGCGTCGTCATCGAGCCGATCCGAAGGGCGCTCGGAAGGCGGTGGTGGCGGCGAAGGCGCGGGAGCCTCTGGCGGTGACGCTGGAGCGGCCGCGGCTTCCTCGGCAGATGGCGGCAGCGGTTCGGGGGACGGCACATCGGGCGGCGGTGACGATGGTAAGTCGTCGTCCGGTAGCGCCAGCAGCGACGCGGCCAACCAGGCGGCGACGGATGCCACCAGTGGCAATTCCACCGATAGCGGTTCGGGTGCGTCGCAGACGTCGGCCAACGGGACATCCTCCAACGGCGACGCTTCGCCTGGCTCTTCCACATCGTCGGGCACCGCGGGCGGCGACAAATCCGGCATCGGCTCCAGCGGCAGCGGAGCCAATGCCGATCCGCTCGGCACTCCGACCTCGCCGGTCTGCTTCCGGCCGGGAACCCGGATCGCGACACCGCAAGGACCGCGCCTGATCGAGAGCCTTCAGCCCGGCGATCTCGTGCGGACGGTGGACGGCGCGAGCCTGCCCGTGCTCTGGATCGGCCGGCAAAGACTGCGTGCCGACGCGGGCGACTGGCTGAAGGTCCACCCCATCCGCATTCGCGCGGGCGCGCTTGGGCCTCATGGCCCGGAGCGCGATCTTTACGTCTCGCCCGACCATGCGCTGGCGCTGGACGGGCTCCTGATCCATGCGGGTGCCTTGGTGGATGGCCACGCGATCACGCGCCAGAGCGATCTGCCTATGCTGATCGATTATCTCCACATCGAGCTGGAGCGCCACGCGCTGGTTCTGGCCGAGGGCGCGCCGGCCGAGACCTTCGTGGACAATCCCGAGCGCCTCGGCTTCGACAATGCGCATGAGCGCGATGCGGCCCTTGCCGGTCGCCTGCCTGCCGCCGAGATGGACTGGCCGCGCGTCAAGGCCGCACGCCAGATTCCGATGGCTCTGCGCCGCCGCCTGTCGCTCTGGGCGGCCGCCCTCGAAGTCGAGGACAGGCCGCGTCAGGCGGCCTGAGGCGCTTTTGCGGGTGAGCGCGCGCGGCCGAACGCCGTACGGCTCCAATGCCGCTCGGTGGATTTATAGGCCGTCAGGCAATGGATCGCGGCAAAGCGCGACAGCGTGTGGCGGCTGACCACCCGGAGATCGGAGACCTCCGCAGGCCGGCTCGCCATAAGATGAGCGGCGGCGCGCGACAGAAGACCCGGCCCGGTGGACAGCCAGAGAATGTCCCCATCGCCCCGGTTCACCGCCCGGCAGGCGAGGTCCAGAGCCAGCGCGAGTAGCGGATGGCCTGGTACGGCGGCGATCCAATTGTTGCCGAGCGAACCCAGGTCTTCCTGATAGGCGACGAAACCGGCCGGCCCCGACAGGAGGGGGGCGATGGGACGCAGGCATCGATCGTCCGCGTCGACATAGATGCCGCCTTCGTCGAGGAGCAGCGCGAGGCGGAAGAGATCGGCCTTCATCGCGGGCTCGCGCGCACGGCGGAAGGCGGAGAGCGCGTCGGCGAAGCCATGGTCGCTTAAGAAGGCTTCGGCCTCGCCTCCGCTCCAGAGCCGATAGCGGAAGCTCTCGTTGATCGACCGCCAAGTGTCGCCATAGGCTTTCACGTCATCGGGCGGATCGCCGTCATCCCAGAACTGGTGCAATCGGCGCGGGATCGGGCCGGGTGCCTCGTCGCTCGCCAAGTCGCTCAGCATCGGATGCACGCCCTGCCGGCGCAGTTCGATCAGCCATTGCAGCGCCGCGATCGTGCTGTCGGGGTAAGCCAGAACCGAGGCGCGCAGGGCCTCCAAGCGAGCCTCGGGTTCGGCCAGGGCGCACGCGCTCCGAAGTTCGCCCAAGGCCTCGCCGTCCATGCGAAAATCGTCATGAAGCTGGCCGTAATGGCTTTGCGAGGCATTGGCCGACTTGCCCTTGAGGCGACTGCTGGCGGCTTCCAGCCGGGCAAGGTCTTTCAGATGATGCCCGGCGCGCTCGACATCGAGCCCCAGAAGCGCGGCATGGATCAGCCGGTTTCGCACCCAGCCATCGCCCGGCATGTGCCGGAGCGCCACCTCGCCTTCGCGCATGGCCGCATCGAAATCCCAGCGCGCGGTCTGGAGCATCGAGCGCACGAAAGCAAGGCGTCCGGCCTCGGTGCGCCCGCCCGCCGGCGGATCGGCAAGGCTGGCCTCCACCGCATCGAGAGCCCCCGCCTCAATGTGCGCGATGGTGCGCTGCTGCCAAAGGGCTGCATGGTGGGGATGCCGGCGTCGCCCCTCCTCCAGCGCGGCCTCGGCCTCTGCCAGGCGACCGGTTTGGCGCAGAAGATCGGCCTGCAGCGCGGCGCTTTCCGGGCGCGGCGCAAAGCGGCGATCGATCTCCGCAAGCTGCGCCAGCGCGCCGGGCAGATCGCCCAGAAGCGCCCGCGCGCGGACCGCGCCAAGCCAAGCGCCGAGCCGCGCGGGGTCGAGAGCGAGCGCTTGTTCGAACAAGCGGAGCGCGCCGGCCACATCGTCCGCGATCAAGGCCCGGCGCGCCTGGGCTTCCCGGAGGGCGGGATGATCGGGCGCAGCGAGAGCCAGCCGGGCGAGGGCGGCGTCGGCGCGGGCGTTCTCGCCGGCGCGCAACCAGTCGGCTTCGGCGTCCGCCAAGGCTTCCACCCGGTCGGGGAAATGATGCGCGACCGTCTCGAAGGCTTCGGCCGCGTCCCCCCAGCGTCCTTCGGCGCGCAGGATCAGCGCTTGCCCCATATCCGCCTCGGCGCGGCGCGGCGAGGTCGCGGGGACGCGGGCGAGCCAGTCGCGCGCCTGCGGAAAATCGCCCGTATCGCGGCATAGCGCGGCCGCCTCGATCTGCGCTTGACCCTCCAGAGGCTCGGCTTCGGCCGCCGCGCGCAGGAGATCATGCGCCTTGTCTGGCCGCCCCTCCGACCGCGCGATGGCGGCAAGGCCGATCAGCGCCCAGGAAAAGCCCGGCCGTCGCTCCAGCGCCTCGCGGTAGAGGGCGGCAGCTTTCGCGTGTTGCCCCTCCGCCCGCCGGTCGTCGCCCAGAAGCAGAAGCGTGCGCGGATGCGCGGGGTCGAGTCCCCGAGCGCGCTCCAGCAGCGCGCGGGCCGCCTCGGGGCCGTCGCGGCGCAGGCGCAGGCGATGAAGTTCCAGCAACGCCTCTACCGGGGGCGCGGCGTCCGCGCAGAGGGCTTCCAGTTGGCCGGTGGCCTCGCCGGCCTCGCCGCGTGCGCGCAGCGCCATGATCCATTCGAGCCGCAGAGGACAGTCATCGGGCGCGAGCGCCAGCGCCGCCTTCAAATGCGCATAGGCCATCTCACGGTCGCCCCGCTCGCGCGCGGCGCGGGCCAATGCGCGCAGGAGTGGAGCGCTGCCGGGATGGCGCGACATGAAACGGGCCAGAGCCGTTTCGGCCTCCTCCGGCTGCCCGGCGCGGCACAGGAGATCGGCGAGCGCGAGGGCCAGCGCCTCGTTGCCGGGAGACAAGGCGAGTGCCCGATCCAGACCATCGCGTGCCGCCGCCATGGCGGCCGGCGTCTTGGCAAGGCGGGCGCGTTCCAAGGCGGCCGGGGCGAAGCCGGGACGCTCGTGGGTCAAACGATCCAGCGTCGCTTCGGCCTTTCCGATCTCGCCCAGCATCGCGGCCTGGCGCGCCGCGTCGAGCGCGAACCAGGGATCAGCGGGTTGCAGAAGGCTCGCGGCCTGAAACGAGATGAGGGCCTCGTCGCCCGCTCCTTTTTCGCGCGCGATTTCGCCCAGCGCGCGCAGCGAATGCGCGAGCGGGGTCGCGCGCAGGAGATCGCGCAAGGCAGCCTCCGCCTCATCCATCCGGCCGAGAACGCGCAGGCTGGACGCCGCATCGTGCAGGTTCCAGAGGTCGCGCGGGTCGCGCCGGGCCGCCTCGCGAAAGGCGGCAAGCGCCGCTTCGTGATCGCCTTTGGCGCGATGCGTCAGCGCCAGCGTCCGGCAAGCGGGCGCGAAGGCGGGATGCTCGCGGGCCATGGCGGAGGCGAGAGCGTCGGCCTCCATCAACTCGCCCAGCGCCAGATATGTCAGCGCGATGTCGTTGCGGGTCCAGAGATCGGCGGGGCGCAAGTCAGCGGCGCGAGCGAACGCTTCCAGCGCTTCATGATGCCGCCCGGCCGCGCGTGCCGCGAGAGCTCTGGCTCGCAACTCGTCGAAGGTCGGGGCGGCGGTCTCGCTCATGGCTCTGTCGATGGGCTCTGCTGGGGGATCGAACCCCATCATGCCGCGCGAAAGGTTGAAACCTTCTGATCGAGCCGGCATCGGCAACGGGGACGGACGGAACGGCTTCACCCATCGAACTGCCGGCGTCAGCGTCGACGGCCGGCGGGAACCGCCGCGCTGGCGCGAGGGATGGAGCGCCGTCGATGTGACGCGTGGCCTGACAGAAGCGATGCCGCCGCAGGATGGACGAGGGCGGACGGAACGGCTTGGCGAAATCTTGGAGACACGAAGATCAGTTCAAATATTCGTGACGTTATACACCGTGTCGGAGAAGCGGAGCTGTTCGACATGCGAGACGGTCGCCGTGTAGCCATCGGAGAAGGAGACGACGGTCGAGTGATCGCCCTCCGTGATATGAGCGTCCGAGAAATGGCGGTCCTGAAAGTTCACCACATCGTTGCCGGCCCCGCCGTCCAGCGTGTCGTGCCCGACGCCGTAATGGACGATCTGGAAATAGTCCGAGCCGTCGCCGCCCATCACGCTGTCGCCGACACCATAGGCCATCAGGTAGTCGTCGCCCGCCCCGCCCGAGAGCGTCGCGTGGCCGCCGGTGGAGCCGATGATCGAATCATTGCCGTCTCCGCCCACGGCATAGCCGCCCGGTGCGTCATGCAGCATGATCGTGTCGTCGCCCGCGCCGCCCAGAATGGTGGAGTGTTCGCCGTAACTGTCGACCCGCATCGCGTGCTGCGACCCCGAACCGTCCACCGTATCGAAGGCCCCATGGGCGCTGATCGTGTCGCCATTGGCGTAGACCATCGTGTGGTCGCCATGGACTTCGATCGAGGCATGGCCGCCGTAGAGCGTATCGGCCTCGCCGGTGGAGCGGATCGTGTCGCCCCCGCCGCCCGCGTGAATCTCGGTATGGCCATGCGCCCCGCCTTGGAGATAGGAGCCGTCCGTGCCGGACCAGAGCGTGTCCATGCCATCGCCGCCCAGAAGCGTGTCATGGCCCGCGCCGCCATAGAGCGCGTGATTGCCGCCCGCGCTTCCGCCCGACAGGCTGTCATCGCCCGCCCCGCCGTAGATCGTGGCGTCGCTCGAGCCGGCCGTGATCGTGTCCGCCCCGTCCGCGCCGAACACCGTGTCGTTGCCAAGGCCCGTCAGATGCACGGAGCCGCTGTCCGACAGGATGACGGACACGCCATGTCCGCCGTCGTCCACCGCGACGTCATGCGTGGGCGCGGACGTGACGATGATGGCCGCGTCGCCCGGATCGGCCGTGACGCTGTCCGTTCCGGTCGCCTGGATCGCGACGTCATGCGTCCCCGACAGGCCGAGGCCGGACAGAACGTGGTCGATGTGATCGAGCGCTCCCTGCGACAGAGAGTGGAGAGCGTCCGATTCGGAGCTGCTATATATCTCGGCCATGGGGTGCGCTTCGGAGAACCGTCAGCTGAGCCTTTCGTTCTAGAGGAAGCGGGCGGGCATTAGGCCGCGCCGATTTCGGGCGTGTCGCGTCGGAACACGCGCAGCCGGTTGCCCGGCCGGTTGTCCTGTTGGCCGAGCAGGCCGGTGGCGCGCGCGTCCTGCGAGCCGAGCGCCATGTCCAGCTTGAGGCCGACCAGCGGATCGAGCGGTGTGGGGCCGGTGAATTCGACCTCGCGGCCGGAGCGCGACACGGGCGAGCCGCCGAGAAACAGAGCTTCGCCGCGCAAGACGAGATCGGCGGGGGCGGCGTCGGTCAGGCGCAGGCGCAGGCCGATCAGCGGCAGCGCCTTGCCGCGCGAGCCCGCATAGGTGCCGGCCGCGATCCAGTTCGACCAGCCGCCCGTGCGCCCGCCGGTCGCCACCTGATATTCGACCGGGCAATCGGCGCCGACGCCGCGAATTTCGAGGCCTTCGACGCGGCCGGGCAATGCGGGCCCGCACAGCCACTCGCCGCGCGGGGCCGACAGATCGCCCCGCAGCGAAACATGGGCGCGGATCAGAAATTCCGTCGCGCCACTGGCCAGCGGCGCGCGCTGACGTCCGGCCGGAGCGGCGACGGACAGGCGAGGGGCCTCGATTCGCGTCAGCTCCAGCGCGGCCTGAAGGCTGCCATTCTCCTCGCCGGCGCGAATGGTGAGATGCAGGGTTCCGTCCTGTTCGGCCAGAACCACGAGCCCCTTGCCGGGCTCGGCCAGAACACCGAACTCCTCGCCGGGAGCGGATACGAGAAACAGACCTTCCGAAGCGGCTTCCACGCAGGCAACCGGGGGAACCGACAGGCCCAGCGCATAGGCGGGGTCGAAGCGATACACGAGCGAATGCAGCCCGCGCGTCACCTTCACAACTGCCTTGCGCTCCCGTTCGCTCATCTCCGCCGCCTCTTACGTCTGTGATCCTGAAAGGACCTGATCACGGTTACAATGGAGGCGATAAAATAACTGCACCTTTCCAGCGAGACCTTTCATAAAAACAGTCTCAACAAAGCCTTGTATTGCAATTCGTTATTGTTAAAATTCTCTAATATCTACGAATTATTGACTGTAAGCGTGCGGCCGATGCTCGGCAGGGCCGTCAGTCGCGTAGGTGCCGCCTGCCGCCCTCGGGACTGTACCGCCGATGTCGGCCTGTAACTTGAGTTTGCAATCCGACATCGTGATCTGCGGTAATGTATACGGAAGCGTAAGAACCTTGGAGTAATTTGAGGCATTATCGACAGGCGAGACATGGCTGAGATGATCAGGGGCAGTATAGAATCCGTTACCGGTGATACCATCCAAGGGTGGATCTTCTCCGAAGACGGTCGTATTCGCGACCGCACCATTCTCGCCTTCCGGGACGATGTTTGTATCGGTGCCGGAAAAGTGAACATGTTCCGCGCCGATCTGGCCGATGCCGGCATCGGCGACGGTCATCTTGGGTTCAGCTTTCCGATCTCCGTCGCGCCGGGTACGGAAGGCTCGGTCTTCATCAAGCTGGAAGGCAGCGACGCGGTTCTGCTCCAGGCCGGGGCGTCGATCGCCACGCCGGATCAGGTCGACACCCGTCTCGACCGCGCCGAGGTGCGCAAGCGTCTCGCCGGACTGAAATGGGCGCTCAAGCACGGGCGTCTGCCGCAGTCGGATTTCGACTTCCTGCGCATTCTCTGGTCCTTCGGGGCCTATGAGCGCGGCCTCGCGCGCCGGGTGCCGGGCGAGGAAACGCTGGTGGTGGACAAGCCGCTCGCCGTCGCCACGCAGCTCATGGAAAGCTATCTCGGCCTCGACGCCCAACTCGAAGAGGTCCAGCTCACAACCGGCGAGGCGCTTCAGGCGGAACTGCGCCGTCTCGCCGCCCACTCCGACGCCGTGCCGCTTCTGGCACTCTATTCCACCGATCGCGCGCGGTTGCGCGTGATGGAGGGCACGCATGTGTCGGCAGCCCCCGGCGAAACCGCGCCGCAGGGCACCATGGCCGATTACGCGCTGACCCATGAAAACCTCGTGGTGATCGACATTCGCGCCTCGGCCGAACTCGTGGTGCCCCCCGGCGGCCGCGTGCTGGCGATCTCGGCTGCGCCGGCGATCTCGTGACGTCTTGAAGCGGAACGGACGAGCATTCTCTCGCTCGTTCCGCCACGACGGCCTGTCCGTCTCATACGCCCCGTGAAAGCCGACCGGGCTTTCGCACGAAAATGCTCTAGTCCGCCGGGGCCGGCCTTGCCGCTGGCCCGTCCTTCTGGAACGCCATGCTGACCCTTGCGCCCCCCCTCTTTGCCTCGCCGGAGCTGTCGCCCTCGCTGGGCGGCGCGTGGCGTGGGCGGATCGATCGGTTCGATCCCACCGGGGGCATCGAGGGATGGGCGGTGGCCATCGACAGCCCGGCCGTGCCCCTTGAGCTGGAGTTGACGGTCGGAGGCGATGTCCTGGCGCTCGGCGCCACGGGCCTCGCGCGGCCCGACATCGACATGCACCTCACCGGCAGCGCCCGGTCGGGCTTTCGCTTCGATCCGTCCGTGTTCGGGCGCCTTGCCAAGCTGGCGAGCCATCGGCGGGACCGGCAGGTCGGCGTGCGCGTGGCGGGCACGGACATCATGCTCCTGCCGCCCTCTGGCCGCGCGCCGACCGTTGGCGAACTCGTGTCCCTCTGGCGGGACGCCATCCTTTCCGATCTCGGCCGCCGCGAAGCGCCGCTTCCCAAGGGCGAGCGGCTGCTGGCGCAGCTGCGGGCGCTCAGGCTGGAGGCCGAGCCGCTGCGCGAGCGTGCGCTGCGCCCTTTGTCCGACGGCGAAATCGGGCAGATCGATCTCGTTCATCTCTCGTCTGAGGGGCAGGTCTGGTTCATCGGCTGGACCAAGCGGGGCGTGGAAACGGAGTTTCCCGCGCTCATCGCCGACCGGCTGAAGTTTCCGGCCGGCATCGCCATCGCGCCCTACGAGCGGTCCGACCTCTCGGCCAATTGCGTCGGCGTCGTAGGCCTGATGGAAACCGGCTGGACGCCGCCGTCGCAGTTCAAGGACGGTTTCGTCTATGCCGGGCGCAACGGCCAGTTCCATCTGCGCCTGACGCCCCAGACCCGCCTCGTGCGCGCCGAAGCCTTCACCGCCGCCTATGCCCAGCTCCAGCCCGCGCTCGTGGGCGGGCAGGGCGATGCGATGGGCGCGGTTCTCGCCTCCGTTGCCAACTGGCTGCCCGGGGCGGCGTCGGCCGGCGGCACCTTCGTGGAAGGCGGCGTCGATCGCCTCCTGCTGATCCCCGGTTTCGGCGCGCTGGCCGAGGGCTGGGCCGTCAGCCCCGCCAAGCGCGTCGAGACCTTTCATCTGAAAATCGGCGACACGGTGCTGACCGCCGACGAGCCCTCGACATCGTTCCGTCCGCGCGCCGATCTCCAGGCCGTCTTCGGCGCTGCGCCGTCCATCACCGCCCGCGCCGGCTTTGCCGCGATCTTCCGCGGGGCCTTGCCAGTCGGCGCAGCCTCCACGCCGCTTCTGCGCGTCGTTCTGGAGGATGGAACCTCGGCGGTGCTGCGGGTCGATGCCAAGGCGCCGCGCCGCGTCGATCTCGTCTCGGACGGCGACGAGGTTCTGTCGCTCTTTCCCTCGCTGCGCTTCGAGCCCTCCTATCCCGCGCTTCTCTCGGCGGTTCAGACGACGCTGCGCGCGGAATGGCGCGAGCCCATGGTGCTGTCGCTCGCCCCGGCCGAGCGCGTCGTGGTGATCCGCCTGCCCGGCGAGGATGCGAGCCTGCGCCTCGTCTTCGACCGCGCGGCCCGCAGGCTGCGCGACCTGCCAGAGGGCGTGGGTTTGGCCTTCGTGGCCGATACCGGACGCCTGCGGGCCGAGGCGCTTCTGCGCTTCGAAGAATTGCGCGAGCGCGCCCGCGCGCCGCTGTCGCTCTTCGCCGTCGCCCATCCCGACGAGATCATGGCCGAACTCCCCTGGCTGCTCGCGCGGCTCGGCGCGGGCCGTTTCGTGCATGTCGGCCGGGGTCTGGTGCTGACGAATGAGGGCTGGGCCGGCGCGATCCGCAGTCTGGAGCGGCGCGGCCATTTTCTCGATCGGTTCGAGATCGTTGATGACGAAGGCCGGCCGGATCGCGTGGACGGCTCGCTTGCCGCCGCCTGCTTTGGCTGGAGCACGCCGGCCCTCATCGAATGGAGCCGCACGGCCCCGCGCTTCCTGCGCGGCACGCATGGCACGGGCGCGCTGCCCGATCATGCCGCGTTCGACCGGATCGTGCCCGGCGGAGCCATCCGGCTGGAGCGGCCTCGCGCCTCGCGTCTGGCCGATCTCATCGATGGTGACGTGTTGAAGGGGGCGGCGCGATGAAGCTCGGTTCGACGCGCCATATGGGCTTCGATCAGGCGCTTCTGCCCAAGCGGATGGCGATCGTCTCCCACAGCCATCCCTCGCTCTCCAAGGGCGGCGCGGAAATCTCGGCCTATGCGCTGTATCGCGGCCTGCGCGAGATCGGCATCGACGCCATCTATATCGGGGCCTGCGCCGAAAGCGACCGGGGCAAGCTGGCGCTCGGCAGCGACAGTGAGTTCGCGCTGTTTCGCGACGCTGCGCGCTACGACCATTTCTATCATCTCGCGCCGCTCGGAGTGGAAGACGATCTTCTGGCGATCCTCGCCGAGCAGCGCATCGGGCTCATCAATTTCCACCATTTCTACAATATCGGGCTGAACACGCTGCGCGCCGCGCAGCGCCTGCCCGAGATGCTGACATTCCTGACGATCCACGAATTCCTCGCCATCTGCCACAATCACGGGCAGATGGTGACGCGCCCCGCGCAAATCCTCTGCGAGCGCGCCCGCGCGGAAGACTGCCTGTCCTGCTTCCCTAGCGAAAGCCGCAGCCGCTTCGCCCTGCGCAAGGAAACGATGCTGGACGGGTTCGGCGCGTTTGACGGGTTCGTTTCGCCGAGCCGCTTTCTGGCCGAGCGCTTCATCGAATGGGGCTTGGGCGCGGACCGCACGACCGTGATCGAAAACGGCCTCCTGAGCCCGCCGGAAACCTCGCGCGCGGAGCGCGGCGAGGGGGCCTGGGTCTTCGGCTTCTTCGGCCAGATCACGCCGTTCAAGGGCGTCGACGTCATTCTGGACGCCGCCGATCTGATCGCGAAGGATGCCGACCTGGCCCGCAAGGTGCGCCTGCGCATCCATGGCAATCTCGTCGGCCAGTCGCAGGGTTTCACCGAGCGCTTCGAGGCGGCGCTGAAGGCCTATCCGTTCCTGACCTATGCCGGGGCCTATAACAACGCCTCCGTGCACCGGCTCATGTCGGAATGCGACTATCTCGTCATTCCCAGCAAATGGTGGGAGAATTCGCCCGTCGTCATTCAGGAAGCCTATTCGGTCGGCCTTCCTGTCATCTGCACCGGCATCGGGGGCATGGCCGAAAAGGTGCCGGACGGCGTGTCGGGTCTGCATTTCCGCTTGGGCGATGCCAGCGATCTGCTGCGCGCGATCAAGCTCGGGGCCGACCGGCGCAATCACGAGACGCTGCGCCGGGGCATTCCGCATGTCTCCAGCGCGCGAGACATGGCCGAGCGCTATCTCGCCTTCTTCGCCACCATGGCGGCCACGCGCCTCGTGGAGGCGCGATGATCCAGGGGCATATCGACTTCGTGTCGCGTGTGCGCGTCGAGGGCTGGGTCGCCAGCCGCGACATTCCCATGCGCGGCCAGCGAGTTCTGGCCTTCGTGGACGAGACCTGCGTCGGCGGCGGCTTGGTGGATGTCTTCCGGCAGGATCTGGCCGATGCCGGGCTGGGTGACGGGTTCGTGGGTTTTCGCATACCCGTCGCGCTGGAGCCGTGGCACGATGCGCGTCTTCTGGATATCAGACTGGAGGGCAGCGCCTTTCTGCTGAAGCAGGGGCGCGCGTGTCTGGCGGCGCGCGAGAGCGTCGGCGAGGACCGCCGGCGGCAGGGTCGTGACGCGGAATCCTTGTCCTGGATGCTCTCGCGCGGCTGGATCGACCAGCTCCAATATGACGCGCTGCGCCTGCTCGGGCAGCTCGGCGTTCACACGCAGATTCTGCCGCCCGCCTTCTCGCATCTGGAGCCGCGCCGGCGCTGCGACGAGGCGGCGCTGATCGCGGCGGGCCTTCTGGAGCTTCATCTGCTTCAACCCATGGCGCTGGAAATCCGCGAGAATCGTTCGATCGAGGATCTCGCGGCGATCCGTGCCGAACTGCGCGAGACCTTCCCCGCCGCGCCGCCCGTGATCGGCCTTTGGTCGCCGCGTCGCGGCACCGTGGCGATCGAGGAGGGCGGGCATCACGGCGTTCTGGCGGATGGCGCGAGCCCGATCGAGCACGGGTTCGGCGATCGCGAGCTTCTGATCCTCAATCTCGACACCGCCCCGGCGCTGGCGCGCGGCGGCGGGGCCGATCGCTTCATCGCCTTCGTGCCCTGCCGGCCGGAGGCTTGAGCCATGTTGGCCGAGGCGCCCCGTCCCCTGACCAGCGAGATGATGGCGCTGCGCATCTTCTCGCCCTTCGCCTATCCGCTGCCGCGCATGGCGCGCATCGTGCCGGTCGTGATGGGCGAGGCGGATCGGCTGTCGGCGAGCTTCCCGCTCGTCTGGCGGCGCACGGCGACGGGGGCCGAACTGGTCGTGCTGCGAACGCTGATGGAGGACGGAACGGGTTTCGCGCCCGGCATGGCGCGCGCGCTGGCGCTGCTGCCGCTGCTTCTGCAAGCCTATCCGCTGACGCTTCGCCCTGATGGCGGTGCTGACGCCGCGCCCGGTCCTCGCCTGATGATCGATACGGCCGTCGCCGACGAGCCGAGCGATGCCGGCGCGCCGATCGCGACCGTCGAGGGGCGCATGTCGCGCGGGGCGGAGCTGCGCATCCGCGCGCTCCAGCTGTTCGAGCGCGATCTGGCGCGCACGCGAGGCCTTTCCAACGCCTTGGCGCGGCGCGGCCTGCTGGAGCCCTGGCCGCTCGCCTTCGATCTGGGCGGGGGTAAGCGCTGCGACATCCAGGGGCTTCTCGTCGTCCCGCCCGCATCCTTCGACACGCCGGCTTTCGGGCCGGTGATGGAAGAGTTCGGCGTGGCGGCGGCCAAGCTTCTCGGCCTGCATCGCCTGTCGCTGTTTCGCACCGGCCAGCTTCTCGCCATGGCGCGAGCGGCCTCGGCCAAGGTCGTCGCGGCATGAGCGGCGCGCTTCCGCTGGCAAGCTTCGCGGCGCAGCGCTTCGCAGCGCCGCGCGACTTCCGGCTGGCGACGCGCGGCGGCTGGGTCGGCGTCAACGACACCGAATATCTTCTGACTGCGCATCACCTGCCGCTGGTCGTCCGGCTGGAGAATGGCGAGCCGGTTCTCTGCGCGCTTGTCGCCTCGTCCGATCTGCCCAAGCCGGCGATGGACCCGGACGGGCGCTGGCTGCTCGGCTATCTCCCGATCGCGCTGCGCACCTATCCTTTCATCCTGTCGGGGCGGGAGGCGGCAAGGCCGCTCGACGAACTCGACATTCTGCCCCATCCCGGCGTGATCGGTGCGCAAGGGGCGGCGATCTGCCCGGACGCGACCACCGGCCAGCTCGGCCCGGAGCTGACGGCGATCCGCAACACGCTGCACATGACGCGCATCGGCAAGGCGCGGCTCACCCGCGCGCTCGATCTCCTGCGCATTGCCGGCATCCTCGTTCCGCTGGCCGGCGAGAGCGGGGAGCCGCGCGAGGAGTGGACGGTGGACTCCGCCGCCTTCATGGCGCTCGGCCACGCCGCCGCCGCCTCGCTCGTGCACCAGTCCTTTCTGCCGCTGGATCTGGCAAGCGCAATTCTCTTCTCGCGCCGGCACTTGCGACCCGAGCGCCTGCCCAAGCCCGAGCCGCGCACGGATCTGACCGCCCGCGCGCCGGCCGCGATCGTCAGCGATCCGACCGACTTCATGCTGGCAAGCCTCGAAGCCATGGATTTCGCGCTGGATGCGAGCGACCTGTTCGATCTCGGCGACGCGGTTCTGGGCCCGGAATTCGCGCCGCCGCCCCCGCCTGTTGATGAGGATGAGGAGATGGCGGCATGAACGCGCCGTTCTCCATCGCGGACCTCGCCGCCCGGTCGTTGGACGCGCCGCGCCAGGTGCTGAATGTCGGCTGCGGCCCGGCCCATCCCGGCAAGCTCCATCCCGCGTTCCGGGGCCTCGGCTGGCGCGAAGTACGGCTCGACATCGAGCCGCTGGTGCAGCCCGATATCGTCGCCAGCATCGTGAACATGCGCGGTGCGGTGGCGGATGCGAGCTTCGACGCGCTCTGGTCCTCGCACAATCTGGAGCATCTCCACGCCCATGACGTGCCGCGCGCGATGGCCGAGTTCGCGCGCGTCCTGCGGCCGGACGGGTTCGCGCTCGTGACCTGCCCCGATGTGGAGGCGGTCGCGCGCTTCATTCTGGATCATGGGATCGACGAGGTGGCCTATCGCTCGGCGGCCGGGCCGGTCACGCCGATCGACATGCTCTGGGGCCACGGCGCGTCGATCGAGGCGGGCTTCGGCTTCATGGCCCATCGTACGGGCTTTACGCTGGCGAGCCTCGCGCGGCAGGTTCTGGCCGGCGGCTTTGCCGAAGTGCGCATGTCGCGCAGCCGCTACGCGCTGTGGGCGCTCTGTCTCATGCCGGGTTGCCGGCTCGATGCGCTGCGCGCCGATTTCGCCGAGAGCGAGCAGGCCGAGCTTCTGGGGCCTGCGGAGGAGGAAGGCGGGGTCGGCTTCGGCCCGGCATGAAGATCCTCTTCGTTCACAACAATTTCCCGGCCCAGTTCCGCCATCTCGCCGAATATCTGGCGGCGGACGAGGCGCACAGCGTCCATGCGATCGGCGCGGAGCACGCGCGCGCCGTTCGCGGCGTCACGCTTCATCGCTATTCGATGGCCTCGCTTGGCCCTGGCGCGGCCCATCCCTTCGCGCGGCGTTTCGATGTGGAGTCGCGCCGCGCCGAACAGGTCCTGTATGTCGCGACCATGCTTCTCTCGCAGGGCTTTGCGCCCGATATCGTGGTGGTGCATAGCGGCTGGGGCGAGGCGCTGCCGCTGCGCAGCGTTTTCCCCGGCGCGCGCATCGTCGTTTACTGCGAATATTTCTACCGGACCGAGGGCGCGGACGTGAACTTCGATCCGGAGTTTCCCGCCCTCGGCCTCGACGGCGCGGTGGCGCTCCAGGCGCGCAACGCCATGACCCTTCTCGCGCTGGCGGACGCCGATCTGGCGCTGACTCCCACGCCCTGGCAGCGCTCCACCTTTCCGCCCGAACTCGCCAGCCGCATCCGCGTTGCCCATGAAGGGATCGACACCGACCATGTGCGGCCCCGGCTCAACGCCCGCTGCCGGCTGGAGGACGGGCGGGTGCTGACGCGGGACGACGAGGTGATCAGCTTCGTCAATCGCAATCTCGAACCGCTGCGCGGCTATCATGTCCTGATGCGCGCGCTGCCCAGAGTGCTCGCCGAGCGACCGAAGGCCCATGTCGTGATCGTCGGCGGCTTCGGCGTCTCCTACGGGCCGCGCCCGCCAGGGGGGCAGACCTGGCACCAGATTTTTCTGGACGAGGTGGCCGGTGGGCTGGACCTCAAGCGCGTGCATTTTCTGGGCCATCTTCTTTACGAGGACTATCTCTCGGTTCTCGCCGTGTCACGCGCCCACGCCTATCTCACCTACCCGTTCGTTCTCTCTTGGTCCTGCCTCGAAGCCATGGCGACGGGCTGCGTCGTGGTGGCCTCCGACACGCCGCCGGTGCGCGACGTCATCGACGGGTCGAACGGACTTCTCGTGCCCTTCCATTCCCCCGACGCGCTGGCGGAAGCCCTTCTGTCGGTCCTACGCACGCCCGAGCGCTATGCGGCATTGGGGCGCACCGCGCGCGAGACGATCCGCGCGCGCTTCGACCTGCGCCGCGTGGCGCTGCCCCGGCTGGTTCGGCTGGTGACGGGCGACTCCGCGCCGCCTGCGCGCCCTGACGCGGGCGAGCCACAGCCCGGCCAATGGCCCGGCGGCTGACCCGGTTTCGATAAAAGCCGAGAGCGTCTAACAACACCTCCGGGGTCGGTTGGCCGGCCCTTTTCGTCAGCCACTTCGTCGCGAATGCTCCCCGATGCTGACCTAGCATCGACTGTGCTTCGCTCCGTGTGGACGGACGAAAATCCCTCGCCCACCCTCCGCCCGGAGGTTTTGTTAGACGCTCTTAATCTCTTTTCGGCATGTTTGGGCCCGACGAAAAGGGCGCCGGTGCCCTCAGGTGGACGACATGCGCGCAGCCCTTGTGAAGTATTCCGGACGGCGACTGAACAATCACAAGGCCGTTTGGTTCGATGTTCCCTTCAAGGACACGCTCGAAACCTACTACAACACAGGCGATATTTGCGTCTACGACTCCACCCTGCGCGTCGTGGACTATACGGAAGGCCATCTCCTCAATATCGACGAGCCGGTGACGGACGCCGAGCTGAAGCGGCTGAAGGAGAATTGCGACTTCATCCTGCTGCGTGGCTCCAACTATATTCACGAGGAAATGGACTGGGGTCATTTCCTCGCCTGGATCGAAGCGCTGAATATGCCCGTCCTGTGCATCGGCGTCGGCGCGCAGGCCGAGCAGGAGCGCCCCATCATCCTGCCAACCGAGGGCCGGCGCGTCTGGCAGGCGATCGCGGAGCGCACGCCCATGATCGGCGTTCGCGGCGCCTTCAGCGCCGAGACGCTGCATCGCAACGGCATCCACAATCTCGAAATCGTCGGCTGCCCCTCGATCTTCCGCTCGCTCGACCGCAGCATGACGCTGCGCCACCGGCCGGACGGCCCCAAGCGTGTCACCTTCAGCCTGCGGCGCGAGGTCGGCTCGACCTATGCGGTCGATCCTATCAAGTTCGCGCTGACGCAGAAGCGCATGATCGCCAAGCTCGCGCTCGTGTCCGACCTGTTCCTGTCCTGCCATGGCGAGCCGGAGGAAAAGGCGTTCTTCTTCAAGGCCCCTCGGCACATGGAGGCGGCCGCCGCCAAGCTCGTGGCGGAGGGCTGGTTCGACGAGACGACGGGGCAGGTGATGCGCGATCTCTACGAGCGCCGGCTCTACTATGTCGGCGCGCCCGATGATTACGATCTCTATGCCCAGCAGTTCGATGCCGCGCTCGGATACCGCGTTCATGCCGTGCTCCCGGCGGTGGCGGTCGGCGTGCCCGGCGTTCTCTTTTCCTACGACACGCGCTCGCGCGAACTCGCCGAGACCTTCGACCTGCCGATCTACTCGCCCGAGGAGTTCGAGCGCCAGACGCTGAAGGACGCCGTCGATCCCTCGCGCTTCGAACGCTTTCAGTCGCTCTTTGCCGAGCGCTATGACCGCATGAAGAATTTCATCGAGAAGAACGGCGTGCGCTCGCGGATGTAGGGTCGATCCGTACCCGCTTCAGAACGATGTCGCGATCGGGCGTCACGGTGCAGCCGTCCGTGTCGGCGCGCACGAAGGTCAGAGCCGGATGGTCGCCGACAGTGCCAAAGTTTCGGTCGGTGCTGTCCGGGTCGATCAGCGCGGGATAGGAGATCGCGTCGGAGGCGTCGCAGGAGCCGAAAAGCGGCGCTTCCATCAGGAGCGCCGGCCCGGCCCAATGGAGGAGATCGGGGCTGGTCGCAACGTAGACGCCGGTGCGCTCGCGCCCATCCGCCCCCTTCGCCCGGCCGCGCATGGTGGCGATGAACGTGCCGCTCGCCTCGTGCCACGTCAGGCTGGTGACCGGCCAGCGCAGGACATCGGGCGCGACGGGGTCGCAGAGATGGCGCTCGGGTTGGATCGGCCCCGCATAGGGATCGGCGAGCGCCGTGTCGAACGCGCTCCCGCGCCACACGCGCCAAGCGCTCGGGTCTTCCAGCGTGGGCGTGCGAAGGAGGCAATTGCCGCTCCGCTGGGGCTTCGGCGCGACCACATTCGCCATCGCATAGAAGGCTCCGTTCCAGGCGATAATATTCGTCGGCTCGAAATAGCCGGCATGGTGGCCGCGTGTTTCCTCCGCGCGAAAGGGCAGGGCGGCGATGAGCCGGGGCTGCGTCGGCTGGAAGTGAAGCCCGCCATCCTGCGACACCGCGCCCGTCAGGCTATTGTACCAGCAGGCCGATTCCTCGCCCTTGCGGCACGGCGCGCCGAAACGCTCGCCATGATATTCGTTGTGAACGAGCGCGAAGACCCCTCTGCCGTCGGGCGAATAGGTCGCGCCGATCCAGCTCTGGTTGTCGAAGCTCGCGGGGTCGGCGCTGCCCGCGCCCTCGAAGGCGACCGCGCAGCCATGGCGCAGCGAGAAGAGATCGGGCCCCGCCAGCCAGCGTCCGCGATAGTGACTTTGCATCACATGAACCTGCCCATCCGCCCCGCGAAAGGCGCGGGTCGGCGTGTCGGGAATGTCCCAGGTCTCGCAGGCCTCGGCCGCATGGCGGAACAGGATGTGCTCCCCCTCCTCGACGCGCATCGACAGGCTTGGCTCGCTGGCCGCCGCCGGCAGGGCGAGGCAGGTCGAGACGAGGGCCGCGCCGATCCGGTGCCCGGCCCGCCGGCGAGACGAGGGAGAGGGCTGGCTCATCGAAGGCATCCTGGTTCCACGCCCATGCGGGATCGTTCCTCTGGCTGACGATCAGCTTCGTCCGGCCGATCATACGTCCTTAAAACTACCTTCAGACTCCTTTGAGACAATGAGGAGATGGCCGCTAACGGGCTGAAAAGCTTAACCGCTGCAAAGCTTATGGGCCAGAAGCCCACGGGCTGAAAAGCTGAACGGCTGCAGGAAACGAGAAGACGCACGCGGCGCACGATGCTGCGGCAGGAGGAGAGCCGGTCGATGCGCATCCGGCGGCGGAGCAGCGGAACGCGGACGGGGCGAGGTGTCCTGCTCGTTGATCGCGCGCGTCCCGCGAGCCGGGCTGGGCCAAGGAAGGGGGGGCCATGACATCCGTCACGTCGTCGCCGCTTCTGGGTGTCCTGCGCGAGTTCTCCTACGGCTATTTCGCGCTTCTGGGCTTCGGCTTCTTTCTGCCCTTTCTCTATATGGCGATGTCGCTCATCCCCATGAGCATCATGGAGCGCGTGAGTTCGAGCCGGAACGCCTCGACGCTGATCACGCTCATCATCATCGCCATCGTCGTCACCGTCACCTACACGCTGCTCGAGGTCGTGCGCGCGCAGGTGCTGGAGCGCATGGGCACGGTGATCGACCAGAAGCTGACGCGCATCTGCTTCGACGCCTTCAACCGCGAGCGCCGCGCGGGCGGCGGCACGCCCGCCCAGGCGCTGGCCGACCTTCAGACCACCCGCCGCTTCCTTTGCGGTCCGTCGCTCTCGGCGATGATCGACGCCTTCTGGTCGCCGCTCTTCGTGATCGTGATGTTCTGCATCAGCGGGGCCTTCGGCCTTCTGATCCTGGCGCTCCTGGGCTTCTCCGCCTTCGTCTCCATCACCACGCATTATCTCGTCGCCGGCCATCTGAAGGCCGCCCAGCGCCTGGAAGGCGAGGCGAACGAGTTCGGCTTGGCCGTGTCGCGCAATGCCGAGACGCTGCGCGTCATGGGGATGCTGCCGACCGTGACCGAGCGCTGGTACACGCTCCATAGCGATGGCGTCGCCTGGCGCAACGCCGCGCAGACGCGCGCCGCGCGCATCGGCCTCGTGCCGCGCATGGTGCAGAACGGGCAGATGATCATCGTCTATGGCGTGGGCGGCTTCCTGTTTCTGGCCGGCCAGATCCATGTCGGCGTTCTGTTCGTCGTCCTGATGATGATGATGCGCGCGCAGGGGCCGCTCCAGTACATCATCAACAATTGGAGCGCGATCCAGTCCTTCTGGATGGCGGCCAAGCGGCTGGACCTTCTCCTGCGCGCGGTCGGCGCCGAGCGTGAGCATATCGCGCTGCCCCCGCCCAAGGGCGCGCTCGTCGTGTCGCGTCTCGTCGGCGGCCCGCCCGAGGTGGACAAGCCGATCATCAACGACGTGTCCTTCACGCTTCTGCCGGGCCGCATCATGGGGGTGGTCGGCCCGAGCGGGGCCGGTAAGTCCTGTCTCGGGCGTCTTCTGGTCGGCATCTGGAAGTCGCGCCGGGGCACGGTGGTCTTCGGCGAGCAGGATCTCCTCCATTGGAACGAGGACGATCTCGGCCGCCATATCGGCTATATCCCGCAGGACGTGGAATTCCTGCCCGGCACGATCGCCGAGAACATCTCGCGCTTCGACCCGGCGGCCACCAGCGAGAAAATCCTCGACGCGATCGAGATGGCCGGCATTCACGACATCATTCGCGGCCTGCCGAACGGCTACTCGACGCGGCTGGGGCTGGGCGGTCATACGCTGTCGGGCGGCCAGCGCCAGCGCGTCGCGCTGGCGCGCGCCGTCTACGGCCGCCCCCGGCTTCTCGTGCTGGACGAGCCGAACTCCAATCTCGACGCGTCCGGCGAGCAGGTGCTGGGGCGCACCATGCAGGCGATGCGCGACGACGGCGCGGCGGTCATCGTCGTGTCGCACCGCGTCAGCCTCCTGTCCTTCTGCGACGATCTCCTCGTGCTAAACGAGGGCTCGGTGCAGGCCATGGGCGGGCGCGAGCAGATCTTCAGCCGCCTTCCGCGTCTTCGCGGCGCTCCGCCGCCTCTGGTTCTCCAGCCAGACCAATTGGTGCGCTCGCTATGAGCGCGAAACTCGTCATCGAGGCGCCGCAGCCCAATACGGATTGGCGCGCGGCGCTGCGCACGGGCTATATCGTTCTGTTTCTGGGCGTCGGCCTGTGCGGCGGCTGGGCGGCCTTCGCCCATGTCAGCTCCGCCGTCGTCTCCAACGGCGTCTTCTCCGTGGAATCCTACCGCAAGACGGTGCAGCACTACGAGGGCGGCATCGTCTCCGAGATCCTGGTGCGGGACGGCGATCTCGTGGAAGCGGGGCAGACGCTCCTGCGCCTCGACACGACGCGCACGCAGGCAACCGCCGCTGCGGCCGCCAAGGCGCTGGCCGGCGCGCTCGCCATCGAGGCCCGGCTCATCGCGCAGCGCGATCTCAAGGACTATATGATCGTTCCCGAGGAAGCGGCCTCGCTTCTGCGCGGGACCGACAGCAGCGAGATCGACGACAATCACCGCGAGTTCGAAAGCCGGCGGCAGGTTCTGGCCGGCGCGCTCGAACTTCTGGACGCGCAGGAAAAGCAGGTTCGCAACGAGATCGAGCAGACCAAGCTCGACACCCAGACCGCCAACGAGCAGTTGGCGAGCCTGACGGACGAGCTGAGCGGGCTGCGCCGCCTTCTGGAAAAAGGCCTCGTCGCCGTCAGCCGCGTCAATGCGCTGGAGCGCCAGAAAAGCCTTCTCGACGGCAGCGTGAAGAAGGCGCGCAACGACGCGCAGAAGGCCAGGGACAAGATCGCCGAGATCGGCCTTCGCAAGGAATCGCTGCGGAAGGACTATCGCCAGGAAGCGGCCAATGCGCTGGTGGAGATCGGCAAGCAGATCGCCCAGCACCGGCAGGAGCGCCAGATCGCGCTCGACCAGATGTCGCGCACCGACATTCGCTCGCCCGCGACCGGCACGGTGCAGCAGATGCGCGTCTTTACGGTGGGCGGCGTGGTGCGCCCCGGCGAGCCCTTGATGGATGTCGTGCCTGAATCCAACGAACTGAGCGTCAAGGCCAAGATTCCGCCCTCCGACATCGACCGCATCGAGGAGGGGATGGAGGTGGAACTCCATCTGGCGGCCCTCATGAAATATCGCCGCGAGCGGCTGGTCGGCACGCTCCGCTACATAGCGCGCGACGCGATCACCGAGGCCAACCCGAATATTCCGCCCTATTTTCCGGTGGAGGTCGCCATTTCGGGAGACGCCATTCCCGCCGACATCCGGGACAAGCTCGTGGCCGGCATGGAGGTCTCGATCATCATTCCGACCAAGGGGCGCACCGTCCTGCAATATCTGACCGCACCGGTGCTGGAGAATATCGAAGAAGCGCTGCGCGAGCGCTGACCGCGGCCGGTTGCCGGACACGCGAAATTGCGTCGCAGACCCCATTTGCGACGGAGCCAGGGGAGCGTTGGAGCGTTCACTCGACCGATCGGATTCGGGAGAATGCTATGACCAAGCCTTTGTCGCTCGCCATGATGCTTTGGATGGCGTCGACCGCGCTGTCCTTTGCGGCTCCCCCGCAGCCCGATCTCTCGGAAAACGCCATCAACTCCGCCTCCTTCTCGGACTGGACCGCGCGGCGTGAGGCGGCAAAGGCCGAGGCGGACGCCGCGAAGGACCCTTCCGGCGGCGAGGCAGCCCAAGCCCAACCTGCGGCCTCGGAAGAAGGGGCAAACGAACCTGGCAAAAAGCCCGAAGACGAGGAGGCCGCCAAGGCGAAGGACGCAGCGGACCCGTTCCTGATCCGGCTTCAGGTTCTGCTCGACCACGCGCATGCTTCACCGGGCGTGATCGACGGACGCTCAGGCGGCAACACGGATAAGGCCGTTCGAGCCTATGGAGAGATGCAGGGGCTCAACGAGGATGGCGCTTTGAACGAAGAGGTCTGGGCGAAACTCTCTGCCGACGCTGGCCCAGCGGTGAAGAGCTACCAGCTGACCAAGGAGGATGTGGCCGGGCCTTACGTGCCCGACCTCCCGAGCGACTATGCCGAGATGGCCAAGCTCGACCGACTGGCCTATCGCGACGCCGCCGAGATGCTGGCGGAGCGCTTCCACATGGACGAGGCGCTGATCCGCAGCCTCAACCCGGAGGCCGATTTCAAGACGGAAGGCCAGACGATCCTCGTCGCCGATCCGGGTGCCGATCCCGAGACCAAGGTCGATCGCATCGTCGTCGACAAGTCGAAGGGCGAACTCATCGCCTATGCCGAGGACGGGCGTATCGTTTTGATGGACCCCGCGACGATCGGGTCCGAAGACACGCCGTCCCCCAGCGGCACGATGAAGGTCAAGGGCAGCGCCCGTGAGCCCACATACGAATACGATCCCAAGAAGAACTTTCAGCAGGGGAAGAACCGCAAGAAGCTGACCCTGCCGCCCGGCCCCAATGGCCCGGTCGGGTCGGTCTGGATCGACCTATCCAAGCCGACCTACGGCATTCACGGAACGCCCGAGCCTTCTCAGATCGACAAGACCGCCAGCCATGGCTGCGTGCGCTTGACCAACTGGGACGCCGAGGCGCTGTCGCGTCTGGTGAAGCCGCTGGAAACCGTGGTCGAGTTCAAGGGATAGGGCTTGCGTTTTGGCAGGGCCGAGGTGGCGGGCGTGATCTGTGGACGATCGCCCGCTCCTCCATTCGGCCATGGCGGAAGCAGGATTTCGCGCCCATATCGGTCCCACAGGACCCGCGAAACGGACCCATTGCCATGAGCGATCTCGAAGCTGAGCACGACGTCTGGAAGGCGCTTCGCCGCGAGGCGCTGACCGCGCCCGATGGATGGCTGAACATCATCGGCCGCTATCCCCTGGAGGAAGGCACCGTCAGCGTGGGGCGCGCCGAGGACAACGACATCGTTCTCTCGGCCGGGCCTGATCGGGTCGGGCGTCTCGTTCAGGATGAAGAAGGCCAAGTCATCTTCGAGCCGGCCGATGGATCGGAGCCGCTGCGCCTTGCCCTTTCGAAGTCGCAGCCGCCCCGTTTCACCTCCGGCCAGTTGCTTCTGGAAGTGATGACGATCAACGGCGAAAACGCGTTGCGCGTGCGCGACACGCAGTCCGGCGCCCCAGCCGCGCTTGGGGCCCTCAGGAGCTTCCCCTTCGATCCGTCCTGGCGGCTTTCAGCCGATTGGGTGCGCCTTGATCAGGCCCACAGGCTGGAGATCGATACGAGCCGCAGCATCCGCACCGAGGTCGAGGCGACGCACAAGGCCGTCTTCACCCGCGACGGCCAGCGCTTCGAGCTGCTGGCGACGCATGGCTCGGCGGAGAGGCCGCAATTCGTCTTTCGCGACGAAACGGCGCGCACGGGCGAAACCTATGCCGCCGCGCGCTTTCTGTTCGGCGAGGACGTGACGGAGACGAGTATCGTGCTCGACTTCAATCGCGCGGTCAGCCCGCCCTGCGCCTTCACCGACTTCGCCGTCTGCCCCCTGCCACCGCGCGAGAACATTCTGCCCATTCGCATCGAGGCAGGGGAACTCAAGCCGGACGGTCACTGAACAGAACGCGGCGGGCTGGTTTCCGGCCTGCCCCCCGTCGCCCTTCTAGGCGTCGATCTTCGCGCCGATGGCGACGCGCCCCTCCGAGATCGCGGCCAGAAGCGCCTGATGGTCGAGCGCGTTCTGGTCGCCATAGGCCTCCGCCCATTCGGCGAGCGCCATGTCGAAGCCTTCATTGTCCGGCCCGCCGCAATAGCCGGAGATCGCGGCGGCGTCCCCCGTGCGCGCATGGGCGCGGGCCAGAAGCGCGCCATAGCCGAAGGCGAAGAAGATGAGCGAGCGCCCGCCCAGCAGCGAATGGGGGATTTCGCCCTTCATGTTGCGCATCTGACGGACGTAGAAGGGACGGTCGTTGATCGTCGTCCAGCCGAGAAGCGGATCGCCCACCGCCTGAAGAAGCCGTTGGCCGTAGACGACGCGCGCGCCCTCGTGCGAGCCGTAGGGCTCGGGCAGGGGCGGCACATAGGGCGCGTGCGAGGGGCGCACGGCCTCCTTCACCTGGAGAAACAGTGCGTCCTTGTCGGAATTGCCGAAGAGGAGCGCGAGATAGGCGCGGGTGCCGACGCTGCCGACGCCCACCACGCGGTGCACGACGTCCACGACATGATAGCGGCTGAGCATGAAGCGCCGCTCGCGCGGCAGGGACTCGGCATAATGCTCCAGCCCGGAGATGACGCCTTCGCGCGTCTCGTCGTCGATCGCGGCGAGGATCGGCGGATCGAGGCGGAAGCGCCAGCCGCCGTCCACCTGCCGCTCGCCTACCTTTTCCAGAAGCGCGGCATTGTCGCGCTTGCGCGCCTTCTCGACGGCCTTCTTCAGGATGGCCTGCGAGGCGGCGTCCATTTCGATGCCGTCGAAATCCAGCCGGTCGGCCCGCGCCGCGCGATGCCAGACATCGATCGGCCCGCAGGGGGCAAGGTCCACCATGGAGCGGCGATAGCCGCGAACGCAGCTCATGACGATGCGCTGGCGCTCGTCCTGCCCGATGCCCTGCTCGCGGGCGGCGATGGCAAGGCTCGCCACAAGACGCTTCAAGTCCCATTCCCAGGGGCCGATCGTCACCTCGTCGAAATCGTTGAGATCGAGCACGACATCGCGCTGCGGCGTGCCGAACAGGCCGAAATTGCTGATATGGGCGTCGCCGTTCATGACGACTTCGATGCCGCTGGTCGGCGAGCGCGACAGGTCGAGGGCCATCACGGCGGGCGCGCCGCGCAGAAAGGCGAAGGGCGATTCCGCCATGCGCGCCATGCGCAGCGGCACGAGACGCTTCTGCCGCCCCTCGTTCGATTGCTCGATCAGCGACACCGGGTCCGGCCGCCCCTCCGGCGAAGGGGGCGTCGCGTGAAGGCCGTGCGGCACCGCGCCGCGCAGCCGCTTGCCGGCCGCGCGCCGCCGCTCCCACGGCTCGCCCTTGGCGCGAAGGTCGATGCGCGGATAGGCTTCGGCCGGGGCGAGAACAACCGCCGCCGCTTCGCTCGTCTCCAGCGCTCCATCGGGCTGCAACGTGTCGAGCAATGGGATCGCGCAGACCGAGGGAAGGTCGATTTTCATGCTGTGTCTTTGTTCCTGACTACCCAAGAGAACAAAGCGTCCTTCACGAAAACGTCAAGCCACCATTCGCCGCAGCGCACGGGCTTGGTTTGCAGCGTGGCTACCGACATGGCGAGCGCTGCCGACATCGCAGGGCGGACGAAGTCGCCCTACCACTTCCGACCATTGGCATTGGGGCCGAGCCGACCGCCGACAATGCCGTGGCTGGGCCAGGAGCGCACCGAATGGACATCGCGTCCCAGCGCGAGGGTTGGAGCGCGTTTCGGCCTTTCACGCGCGTTGCGCACCAGAATGTCGATCTGGTCACGATCTTTCGCGCCATGATCGTCCTGCGCGGTGACGACGGCGGTGTGAAGCCCGTCGGAAAGACCTTCGAAGCTTGCGCTCCAGTGCCCTTCGCTCGCGCGGCTCATCGGCACGTCCTCGCCTGAACCCAGACGAGCGGTGACGGAAACGGCTGATCCGAAAATCTCGGCGCGAAGCTCGACGCGTCCCTCCGGGACCTGCGTTCGCGAGGTGTAATCCGTTACGAGGCGAAGGTCGGAGGGCGAGGTGATAAGAACGAAGGGGCCGGGCTGACCCATTGCGCGAAAGCGCCAGGAGACGACGTCCCCGTCCAGCGCGGACAGCGAAAAGCCCGGCTCGCCCCCCGCTTCCTCGATCTCGCCGGTGGAGCGCGTCGCGCCATAGATCACATGGCCGTCGTTGAGCACGTCGTTATAATGCGTGTGTCCGGTGCCGACATAGCGCACGCCGCTTTGCGCAAAGAGCGAGGCGACCTCCTCGCAGCCTTCTTTCAGATCGCCGGGGAAGGCGTGCATGAAGACGAGCGCGCCCCGTGCGCTGTCGATCTCGCCCAGCGCCCGGCGCAGCCATGCGGTCTGCTCGCGGCCCAAGCGAAAGTCCGGCCCGCCCGCTCCGGCGCTGACGATATCGAGAAACAGGCAAGGCGTACCGGCAATCACCTCCATGCGCGGCAGGGCCTGTGGCGCGAGAAGCGCACGAAAGTCCTGGAGATGGCCTGCCTCGAAATCATGATCGCCTGGAAGAACATGCAGCGGCGTCTTGAGGTGTCGCGAGGTCTCCGCGACACGGCGAAACTGCTCAGGCGTGGCGTGATTGGCGTTGTCGCCCGGCAGCACGGCGAAATCCAGTCGCTCCGCGAAGCCTGCATTGGCCTCGGCCACCAAACGCTCGAACAGGGCAAGACTCGCCCAGTCGTCGCCTTCGCAGGCATGAAGATCGCCGAACTGCAGCCAACGAAGCATGGAGAAACTTTCGGATCGGGGCGATGGGAAAGGGTATGGAATGCGGTTCGGGGAGGTGGCCGAGGTGGGAAGGTCCGAGGGCGTCACGAGCCCGGCGAGAGCACGCCGAGTTTCCTACCGAAATCGAAACTCACGTCGATTTTCGAGGTGCAGGATGCGCCAGACCAAACCTTGCGGCCTAAAGCGAAGAAACGGGGCGGCAAGCCGCCCCGTTCATGAATGGGGTCAGGGACGCTTGGTCGGAGCCGGCGGCGGGGGCGGCGCGCCATTGGCGTCGGCCGGGCCCGGACGAGCGCCTGCGGGCGGCGGCGGGGGCGCATCGCCCGGCCGGGGAGCAGGCGGAGCCATCAGGTTCGGAACCTTGTCGATCAGCGGCTTGGCGGCAGCGAGGCACGCGTCGATCGGCTCTTCACCGCACTCGATCAGCAGGCCCATCTCCGGTCCCATGCGCAGCTCGACGCCCTTCACGAGCGGAGGCGGCGGCGGGGGCGGAGGCGCGTGGGGGCCGCGCGGGTCGGGACCGGCACCGGGCGGGGGAGGCGGCATATCGCCCGGCGCGCGCGGACCCTTGGCCATGGCTGGCGGCGGGGGCGGTGCGTCGGCGTCCGCAGCGGCGGGGGGAGTCGCCGGCCGGGGCGCTGGCTGCTGCGCTGCGGCCCAGGAGGTGAGGCCGACAGCGAAGGCCGTCGCCAGCAAGGCTTGCTTCATCATTCCTGCATCCTTTCACGGGTTCGTGATGCGCCGTGGAAAGGGCGGTGGGGGCGGTTTGGTTCCTGCCTAAATGATAGAATATGCGAGGCGCATCTGTGAATGAATGTCGCATCCTGCCGGCGCAGTGGAGACCCGTTCGACACTTTCTTTGGGCAGAAGCGACGGAACGTCGAGGTTTGAACGCGACCCACTTGGCGGATGCGTCGAAGAAAGCCGAGGATCGGCCCCAAGCCAAGGCGGGAAAAATCCGCCGGATCGAATGGATCGGCGCTCGGTACGGTCTACGACGAGGTCTGGCCGCGCGCATCGATCAGGAGTGCCACGGCCGAGATGGCATTGTCGACATTCAGCTTGGAAAGGATGTTGGCCCGGTGCACATCCACCGTCCGCGCGCTCAACTCCAACTGGTAGGCGATCAGCTTGCTCGACATGCCCGTGGCGACGAGTTCGAGGATTTGGGTCTCGCGTGCCGTCAACAGGGCCAGGCGCTCGCGGGCCTCGCGGGCCTTCACGTCGCGCAGCTCGTTCTGCCGGTCGATTTCCAAGGCGATTTGAATGATGGCCAGGAGCGCCTTTTCGCTGAACGGCTTCTCGATGAAATCCGTCGCTCCTTGCTTCATGGCCCGCACGGCCAGCGGCACGTCGCCATGTCCGGTCATCACGATGAAGGGTAGATGGCTGCCGGATGCGCGCACATGCGACAGGAGTTCCAATCCATCCATGCCGGGCATCCTCACGTCGCTGAGGATGCAGCCGGCCATTTCCTGCGTGAGGTTCTCCAGGAACGCATCCGCCGTGCCATAGATCTGGCAGGGCAGATCATGAGCCGCCATGAGGAAGCTCAGCGACTTCAAAACATCGCGGTCGTCGTCGATGATATGAACCACGGCACTACGAGACATGGGAACTCGTCTTTTCCTTTCGGGCGGGGATCACGAATCGGAAGGTCGTCCCGCGTCCTGGTCGCGGCTCGACGGCGATCTTTCCTCCATGCGCCTCGACAATGCTGCGACAGATCGACAGGCCGACACCGAGGCCGTTCGATTTCGTCGTGTTGAAGGGTTGAAACAGGGTCTCGGCGATTTCGGGCGCCAAGCCCGGCCCCGTGTCCGAAACCGCGATCTCCACGTGCCGCCCGCAAGGCGAGGGATTGGCCGTCACACTCAACTCCCGTTGCGGTGAATCCTCCATCGCTTCGATCGCATTGCGCATCAAATTCAGCAGGACCTGTTGGATCTGAACGCGATCGGCATGGATGGTCCGCGCGTTCGGCGACACGGCGATGCGGATCTTCACATCGGCTTCGCGGGTGCCGACCATGGCGAGGGCGCAGGTTTCTTCGACGAGTTTGGCCAGAGCCTCATCTTGCGAGTGCCCTTGGGTCCGCTTCACCAGCGATCGAAGCGATCGAATGATTTCGCCGGCGCGAACGGCCTGTTCGGCCGCCTCGGAAACGGCCTGGCCGACGAGGGCGCAGTTCGGGCGAGCGTCCCCATCCGGTTGTTCCAGCAGCTTGCGGCAGGCATGGAGATAATTCGTGATGGCCGTCAGCGGCTGGTTGAGTTCGTGCGCCAGAGCCGAAGCCATTTCGCCGAGCGCGGTGAAACGCGAAACTTGGAGAAGCTCGGCCTGGATTTCCTGAATGCGCTCTTCCGCCGCGCGTCGTTCGGTCAGGTCGCGGATGAAGCCGGTGAAGAAGTGGCCCGTGCCCGTTCGGATTTCCCCCACGCTCAGTTCCATCGGGAAGGTGGACCCGTCCCGGCGCTGGCCGATCACGATGCGGCCGATGCCGATCACCTTGCGCTCGCCCGTGGCGACGTATCGCGCAAGATGGCCATCGTGAAAGGATTGATAGGGCTCGGGCATCAGGCGGCGCACATTCTGGCCGACGATCTCACCGGACGTGTAACCGAAGAGCCGCTCGGCGGTCTTGCTGAAGGAATGGATGGTGCCCTTCTCGTCGATGACGATCATGGCATCGGGCACGGTCTCCAGAATCGAGCGCATGTGCTCGTCGGCGACCTTGCGTTCGTGGATGTCTTCCGTCGTGCCGTACCAACGCAAGATGGAGCCATCGGCGGCAAGGCGCGGAAAGGCTTGCACCCGATGCCAACGGTAGGTTCCGTCGCGCAGACAAACCCTGATTTCGACCCTGTAGGGGTGACGGTCGCGGGTTGCGGCAAGCCACATCTCATAGGCGTTGTCGCGCTCGTCCGGATGAAGCGCCTCGCGCCAGGCGAAGCCTTCGCCCGTTTGGCCCGTCAGAACTTCCCATCGGTTCGAGAACTGGTCGACATATCCATCGGGTCGTGCGGTCCAGGCGATCTGGGGGCTGAGTTCCATCGCATGGCGGTAGTTCTCTTCGCTTTCGCGGCGAGCTCGGACCACCTCCGTCGTATTGGTGCAAATGCACAAAAGGCCCCCTATGGCGCCAGCGTCATCCCGCACGGCGCTGGTGGAGAAGGCAAAATGCATTTCCCGCGGGCCGTCGCCGAGATCCAGATGCAGTTCGAGGTCGTCCCCCAAGCTCGAGCCGCCGGCATAGACATGCTCGATCATGGGCCGCAGTTGTTCGGCCGCTTCGCTCCAGACGTCGAGAACGGGACGCCCCAGCGCAGCGGGGTGCTTGCTCCCCAGAAACGAGATATAGGCGTCGTTATAGAGCATCGTGTGCGATGGGCCCCAGACAACGAGCATCGGCTGCCGCGACTCGAGCATCACGCACATAAGAACGTCCACGGCCACCGGCCAGGAACCACGCGGCCCCAGAGCCGTGCCGGACCAGTCCAGGCCCTCGATCAGATCGGGCATCACGCGCGGCAGGCAATCGGGGGCGGGCGGGGCCGTCGATGAGGAGTTGCATGTCTGGCTCGGCGTCATTTCAGGTCCCCTCCCTGCTTGCCGGCTCGCGACCCGACGGATTCGCCCAAGCGAGGACTGGCCTAGAATGGACGCCAGCAAAGTCGGGAGCAACGTTTACCTTGGAATACGCTGGAATGGGGTAAATAGGGTCGCGCCTACGGATGTAAGGACGGCGCCCTGCCGGCGTCTCGGATCTGCTCTGACCACCCCGCACGCATCGTCAGATGCGATCAAAAATCTCTTGATTCCATCATTCCATGGAATTATGGATTGATGCATGGCAAACGAATCGCGTGAGTGGACCGACGAGCAGTTGCAGGCCGCTGGCACGATGTTTTCGGCCCTCGCCGATCCGGCTCGGCTTCGGCTGATCGTCGAATTGGCGCGGGGGGAGGCGACGGTGTCGGATCTCGCCTCCGCCACGCAGGAGAAGCTGACCACCGTGTCGGCCCGGCTCGGGCTGCTTTGGTCGGCCCGGCTTGTGGCGCGTCGGCGGGAGGGCAAGTCCATGCTCTATCGGCTGCACGACGCGCATGTGCTGACGCTTGTTTCGAATGCCTTGGATCACGCCTGCGAAGAGCATCATTCCTGAAAGGAGCAACCCATGGCTGAGAATTGCACCGTCCACCACGACCACCCGCACAAGCATGGCGCCGGCTGCGGCCATACCGCCGTTCGGCACGGCGATCATGTGGACTACCTGCATGACGGCCACCTGCATCACCCCCATGGCGACCATGTGGACGAGCATGTGATCGAGGTCAGCGCCACCAATCCCGACCGCTGCAATCACGGCGAAGGCTGCACCGGGCACGAGGCCGGTCATGTGCATGGCCCCGGCTGCGGCCACGAAGCCGTGCCGCATGGCGATCACGTGGACTATCTCGTGAATGGCCGCCTGCACCATCCCCATGGCGACCATTGCGACGATCACGGCCCGTTGGAAGTCGTGTCCGCGAGCTAAGCTCAAGCGGGCCGGCATCCTGCCGGGGTCACGCTGGCCGGCTCGTCGTCGGCGCGGTGTCCGACGGGCCCCTATGAGCTTGTCGGCGTTTCGAAGCGCATGGTTTCGTGCAGCCCCAGCCAGGCCGCGAGGCGCTCCAGTTCCGCCTGGAGTGCTTCGCGTGTTCCGTCCGGCGCGCCGGGTTCCAGATGGATGGAGCGGATGACGAGGCGCGAGGCGGCGCGGTCGGCCTTGAGATCGACACGCGCTGCGAGCTCCTCATCCAGCAGAAACGGCAGCACGTAATAGCCGTATTGGCGCTTGTCGGCGGGAACATAGATTTCGATCCGATAGCGGAAGCCGAACAGGCGCTCGGTGCGCGAGCGCTCCCAGACCAGGGGATCGAAGGGCGACAGGAGCGCCTGTGCCGCGATCCGTCGCGGGCGCTTGGCATCCCGGTGCAGCCAGGCATGGCGCCAGCCCGGTACATCGACGGCGACCAGCACGCCCTCTTCCGCCAGCGCGCGAATGGCCGGGCGCGCCTCATCTGGCGTCAGGCGGAAATAGTCGCGCAACTCGCCCTCGGTCGCGATCCCGAGCGCCGCGCCCGCCCGTTCGATCAAGGCCCGATGCGCATCGGCCGCGCCGGGTGTCGGCTGGCTCAGGACATCGGCCGGGATGACCCGCTCGGGCAGGTCGTAAACCCGCTCGAAATTCCCCCGCCGCGCGCCGGTCGTGATATGGCCGGCCCAGAAGAGCCATTCCAGCGCGCTTTTCGTGTCGCTCCATTCCCACCAGCCGGCCTTGCCCTTATGGCTTTCGAAATCCGAAATCGCGAGCGGCCCTTCGCGACCGATCCGCTCGTGCAGCGCCATGGCTTCCGACCGGCGCTCGGTCGCGAAACGTCGCATCCGCCCATACCCCGTCTCGCCCCGGTCGGCCGCCGCCATGCGCCAGCGCAGGAGCGGTTGCAGTTCGAAAGGCAGGAGCGAGGCTTCGTGCGCCCAATATTCGAACAATCGGCGCTGGCGCTTCGGCCCCCAGGCCAAAGTGTCGAGATGGGTGCGCTCATAGGGGCCTAGACGCGAAAAGGCGGGCAGATAATGGGCGCGGGACAGAACATTGACGCTGTCGATCTGGTGCAGATGGAGCCTGCGCAGCGTGCGCTGCAGCTGAAGCGGACCAGGCGCGGCGCTGGGCCTGGCCCCGAACCCTTGCGCGGCGAGGGCGATCCGGCGAGCCTGCGGCAGGCTGATGGTCTGTGTCGTCATCTCCCGCTCCGTTCGCCGATCCGATGCCTCATCGGAACGCCCGCCGAAAGTTCCAGCGGGGAGAAGACAGGATTTCGGCCGCCCTGACCACCCGAACTTCAGGACGCTTGTTTGCCCTCGGTTTTGGGAATGAGCGTGAAGGGCTGGGTGAGGCTGGGGTCGGTCGCAATATTGGCGCGCATCTTCGCGAGCCCGGCGGCCAGAAGCGTCATCTCTTCCTTGCTCAGCCCACGCGTCGTCGTCTGGTATAGGGCGTCGAAACCCGGATCCAGCTCGATCATCAGCTGGATGGCCTTATCGGTCGGATGAACGAGCTTGGCGCGGCGATCGAGCGGGTCGCAGCTTTGCGTCACATAACCGTCCTTGCGCAGGCGATTGATGTGGGATGACAGGGACATGGGTTCGATTTCCATGCGCTCGGCCAGAACATTCTGGCGCGAGCCGGGAGAACGGATGACATGTCCCAAAGTGCGGATCGCGGCCGGGGTGAGACCGGCCGGGTTGCAGGCCAAAGACGCCTCGAACGCCTCGCGAAAGCGCCGCGCTGTTTCGGTCAGGAGGAACAGCGCCTCGGCTTGGGGATGCGTGTCGGGCACAGGTCGTCTCGTGATGGGAAGGAGTGACGCCCGCGCCATAACAGAAATGTGTACGCGAGGCAGCTTGGATTTTCGTCCGCCGCCTACGCGACAGGCCTCGCATAAGGCCGAAGCGCCCTCCTACCGTCGATCCGCGCGACCAAAGCGGATCAGTTGCCTCCGCTTCCGTCTTTGCGCGAATGCTTACGCCGCCTTTGCCGGGTGCGGGGCGGCCGTTTGAACAGGGCTCGACGGCCCTGCTTCGTTCGACGCGGCAGGCTGGCTCGCGGGCGCGGGCGCGGGCTGCGCGGACGCATCCAGTTCGAAAAAGCTCGTGCAGTCCAGAAGCCGGTGGCCTTCACCCGAAAGCTGGTCGGCCGTTGCGGCCATCTCGCTCGCCGCGCCGGCATTGGCCTGCGTCACCTGATCCAACTGCTGGATCGCCTGATTGATCTGGGCAATGCCGATCGCCTGTTCGCGGCACGCGGCCGAGATTTCCTGAACCAGTTCGGAGGTTCGCTGGATGTCGGGCACCAGCCGCGACAGCATCTGGCCGCTGGCCTCCGACGTGGCGAGCGAGCGATCCGACAATCGGCCGATCTCCTCGGCGGTCGTGCGCGAGCGCTCGGCGAGCTTGCGCACTTCCGAGGCCACGACGGCGAAGCCCTTGCCGTGCTGCCCGGCCCGCGCGGCCTCGATCGCGGCGTTCAACGCCAGAAGATCGGTCTGGCGAGCCAGCTCCTGCACCAGCTCGATCTTCTGGGCGATGGAGCGCATCGCCTCCACCGAGCCCGCCATCGCGTCTCCGCTGGTTCGCGCGTCCTCGGCTGCCCGAACAGCCATCTTTTCCGTCTGCCCCGCATTGTCGGCGTTCTGACGAATATTGGCGGTCATCTGCTCCACGGCCGCGGACGCCTGCTCGGAAGCCGCTGCCTGCTCTGTCGCGCCGGAGGCGAGCTGTTCGGCCGTCGCGGCCGACTGCGTGGACCCCGAAGCCACCTGCTGCGCCGAGACGACGACCGACGATACGATCTCGCGCAGCTGCCGCGTCATTCCGGACATGGCGCGCAGGAGTTCGGCGATCTCGTCGTTTCCTTTGGCTGGCATATCCCGGCTGAGATCGCCCGCGCTGATGGCATGGGCGTTCTCGATCACGAGCTTCAAGGGCTGTGCGATCAGGCGCCGGCACGCCAGGATCACGAGCCCCATCACCACGAGCATCGCCAGAAGGATTGCGCCCATCATCGTATAGGCGTTGCGATCGGCCGGACCGACGATCGCCTTTGTGGGCATGTCGAGCGCCACGAACCAGCGCGAATTGATGACGGGGATGAGGAGGGGGACGAAGCTGCGCTCGATCTGCGATCCGTCGGGGCCGGTGAGCGTGGCGGTCACGGGCACGCCCTCCGTCATGGCCTTCTTGAGTTCGTCGCTGCCCGCGCCCTCATAGGGCTTGGTGCGAAGCGCCGCATCGGGATGGGCGATCCAGTTGCCCTTTTCCGACAGAAGCATCACCTGCCCGACGCCCATCGGCTTCAGGGCCAGAAGCCGGGCCGAGAGCGAGCCGAGATCGACATCCATGCCGATCACGCCGATCAGTTTTCCCGAGGCGGAAAGCGGCGCCATCAGGCTGGCGATCAACGTGTTATTGCCGGTTGCCGTCTCGATATAAGGCTCGGTCGAACTCGGCTTGCCGCTTTGCGTCGGCTTGGTCCACCATTCGGCTTGAGCGTCGTCGTTGAAGGTGGAGAAGGTCAGGGAGGAGGCGCTTTCGCGCGTCCAGTATCCGGCGAAGACGCCGTTCTTGTTGGTGCCGAGCGCCTTGTCGTCCTTCACCTCGTCCTGCCGCCCGTCCAGCGCCTTGGGCGCTTCGGTGAACCAGGTGCCGAACGCGGTCGGAAAGGCCTCGAGCTGGCGTTTGAGGAGCGTGACGAGCTCGGGCCGTGTCAGTTGCCCCTGTTCCTGGGCCCGGCCCAGAAGCACGACGGAGGTGGCAAGGCTGCCGGCATATTCGTTGAGTTCGCTCTTGATGCTGTTCGCCGCGCTTGCCGCTTCCGCTAGAACCAGATCATGAGCCCGTTCCACGGCTCGCTCTCGTGTTTCGCTGGCCAGATAGATGGCGCTCGGCAGCAGCGTCAACGCCAGACCTGCGCCCACCCACGCGATGATCTTCGTTCCAAGCTTCATCACCGTCTCATGCGAACGAGCAGAGTCTTCGGGTCGGACCCTACCCGCCTATCCATTAAGATCGTCTTCCTGTCTGGCTTCCTTCGAATCCCTCTTCGTCCGCGGCCGACCAGATCGTATGTCTAAGAGACTATTTCGGAAGTCTCGGCGGAGGATCGGCTGACATTGGCAACGGCAGCCCGAACAACAAGCAACGCCGCGCCGACCCGGCGGCCTTTCGAACACTATCCGGGTTCATTCTGGAAAAGTCAGAGCTCCGACCCACAATGAAGGGCATAGGAGGGCAAGTTTCATGCATCGAATCGATGTCGGTCTGCTGGGTGCGCCGGCCTTTTCATTGGCGCTCGGGACGGATGGCAAGCTTCGTTTCGACGCGGTGAACGATCTCATCTGTCATCTGACGGGTCTGGTGGCCGACAGGATCATCGGGCGGACCCCCGAGGAATGTCTGCCGGCGCATGTCGCCTCACAGGTCGAGAGGCAGTACCGCTATTGCATCGGCACACGGGCCGGCTACGAGTACGAGCAGCATCTCGAGCTACCGGGTGGCGCCAAATGGTGGCGTACCACGCTTTCCCCCGTGATCGATGCCCGAACCGGGGACGTTCAGGGCGTGTTCGGGCTGACGCTCGATGTCACCGACCGCAAGCTGGCCGAACTCGAACTGCGCAGCGCGGCGTTCAAGGACGCTTTGACCGGCATCTGCAACCGCCGACGGTTCGAGCGGGACCTCGCCAATGCCCTCGCGGCGGCGAATGATACGGGCCGCGCCTTCGCGGTCGTGCTCGCCGATGTGGATCGGTTCAAGCCCATCAACGATCAGCATGGCCACGCGACCGGCGATGCCGTTCTCAGACATATCGCGGAGCGTCTGGCCAAGGGCCTTCACGACAATGACCGGCTGGCGCGGATCGGGGGAGACGAATTCGCCGCCATTCTTTCGGCCGCGACACGGGAAGCGGCGGAGCTGGCGATGCAGCGCCTGCAGGCGAGTTCATGCGCACCCATGCTGTGGGAGGACCGGCATCTCGATGTCGGCCTCAGCTTCGGCATGGCTCTCTGGCGTGCCGGCATGACCTCGGCCGACCTTCTCGCCGAGGCCGACCGGGCCATGTACGACGCCAAGAAGCAGCGCCGCGCCTGATGTCCCGGTAGGTGGCCCTGAAAGGACTGCCCCTTTCGCAAGCCGAAAGAGACAGTCTGCGAAAACGATCAGGCGGGCAGGGCCATCTCGACCTCGCGGCCGCGCTTCAACTCGCGCATCCATTGCCCATATTCCGGCTTCTGCTGGAGCTGATGACCATAGTGGCGGCGCAGCGCCTCGACCAGCTTTCCGCCGCGCCCGAGCTTTTCGTCGGCATAGGCGATCATCACCGAATTCGGCCAGGCCTTGCTGCGGATCTTGCGCAGGCGCTCGAACAGCTCTTCCTCGCTGGCATCCGGATCGCCCTGCGCCATCAGCGTGACCATCGCCGCCGTGGAGCGGGAGATGCCCATGTGGCAGTGAACGAGGAGGTGACCCGCCGTGCCTTCCACCGCGCCTTTATCGAGCGAGGCGCCAAAGCCCAGGATGGCCGCGACATGCTCCTTGGCCGGCATGATCTGGCCGGGGATCGGGTCGATGATGTCGTGAAAGCGCAGCGTCGTGCGCAGATGTTTCGAAAAGGCTTCGAAGTGGTGAATGTCGGGGTGGCCGGGATCGATGATCGACAGAACATGCGTCACACCGGACTGGCTGTGAACGGGCAGTTCCTCGATGCCGCAGATGGTGCGCGACGAAATCGCTAGTGTCTTCATGAAACTCCTCCCGCCGGGCCAAGGGCGCCTTCGGCCCCTCTGTCCTACGCCCGGCCGGCGCCTTTGCAAAGCATGAGAACGCCTTTCGATCCGGGCCAATGCCGGGCTGGCCTGCGCGCTCCGGGCCGCGTTCGCAAAGGGCCCATCGGCCGTGATCGCGGAGCGATGGCCCATGGTTGCCACAGTCGTTCGACGGTGCCGTCGCATGTCGAGCGGATGAACGGCCCGATCGCTCTGGACGGGATCGTCGCAATGGCCGGATATGTCCTGATATGGGCCGGATCGGCGCTTTCGCAGCCTGGTGGACCGGGCGATCCTGCGAGGACAGAAACCACGCCTCGGGAGACTCGCCATGTTCGATACCGCCCTTCTCGTGATCGATGGTCAGGAATCCTTTCGTCGCGCGCCCTATTGGAGCGAGGTGGATCTCGGCACCCTTGTCGGTCGCTTCGCGCGGATCGCCACGGTCGAGGAAACCTCGGCGTGCCGGCCCATGGCGGCTGCCGCATGAGCGCGGAGCGGCGGCGGATATCGTTTGTCGTGGTCGTGCCGCCGCGCGCGCTGCTTCTGGATCTCGCAGGGCCGCTCGAGGTCCTGCGTGTCGCCAACGCCGTTCAGGACCGCGTCCTGTTCGACGTCGCCTATGTCGGCCCGAGGGGGCGACGCTCTCGTCCATCGGGCTGGGTGTATGCGATGTCGCGCCCCTGCCGGAGGCGATCCCGGCCGGGTCCATCCTGTTTCTGCCGGGCTCCGCCAAATCCGCCCTCACGCCCTGGCCGAACGCCGAGGCGGATGACGCGGCGATGGAGCTTATCGTGAGCTGGCTGCGCACGGGTGTGCGTCCCGACCACACGCTGCTGATGGTTTGCGAAGGCGCGCTGCTCGCCGCGCGCGCGGGGCTCTTGGATGGCTATGCCTGCACCACGCATCATGCGAGTTGCCGGAGCCTCGCGGAGGCCGCGCCGCGCGCCAAGGTGCTGGACAACAGGCTCTTTGTGGAGGACCGCAAGCGTCTGAGCAGCGCGGGCGTCACCGCCGGGATCGATCTCATGCTGCATTGCGTGGCCGGCTGGTGCGGGCCGGCCGTCGCCGTTGCGGTGGCCCGCACGCTCGTCGTCTATATCAGGCGCGGGCCGAGCGACCCGCAGCTCTCGCCCTGGCTGGAAGGGCGCAACCACCTGCATCCCGTGGTGCACCGGGCGCAGGACGCGATCGCCGCCGACCCCGCGCGCGGCTGGTCGCTGGACGAATTGGGGCAGGTGGCCGCGGCCAGCGCGCGCAACCTGTCGCGCTTCTTCATGGCCATACCGGCATGAGCGTCACGATAGCGGTGCAGCGCGCGCGCCTCGCACTGGTGAACGATCTTCTGACATGCACCGATCTCGGACTGGAAGAGGTGGCGAGCCGCGCGGGCTTCGCCTCGGCCCGGCACATGCGCCGGGTGTGGAAACGATACCATTCGCAAGCGCCGTCGCAGGTTCGCGCCGCCGCCGGGCCATGATCGAGCCGACGTGACGAATGGCCCTACCCCTGGAACAATTGACGAACGAAAGCATCAGGCCCTACCACCAAGAAGAGCAAGGTCTCGGGCTGTCGATTGCAACGTGATTGCGCTAATCTATATCGCGGCATCCATATCGCACATCGACGATCGAGTCGCAAAGGACGCGACAGAACCTTGTTGGACCATCCAAACCAGGCGGGGATCGCCGAGACGCTCTTGTCGATGGGTTCCGCCGGAAACCCTTTCGTGGCCGCCGTGCAGGCGACGCGAATGCCGATGGTGATCACCGATCCGAAGCAGCCGGACAATCCGATCATCTTCGCCAACGAGGCGTTCTCGAAGCTGACCGGCTACGAGCCTGCCGAGATCATCGGGCGCAATTGCCGTTTCCTCCAAGGGCCGGAAACATCCGCCGAGGCGTTGGCGCGGCTCAGCGAGGCGGTGGCGCGGCGCGAGCGGATCGAGATCGACCTCGTGAACTACAACAAGAAGGGCGAGCGGTTCTGGAACCGCCTTCTGGTTTCGCCTGTCTTCGACGAGGCTGGGGACCTCAGCTATTTCTTTGCCTCGCAGGCCGATGTGACGCTCGAAAAAGAACGTCTGGTGCAACTGCGCGAAGATCGGGACGCTCTGGAGCGCGAGGTCGAGCGGCGCACTCGTGCGCTTGTTCAGAGCGAAGAGCGGATGCGTTTCGTCTTGGAGGCGGGACGCCTCGGCTTCTGGACATTGGAATTGGAGCCGCTGGAACTGGTCTGCTCGGACGCCTGCAAGAGCAATGTCGGTCTCGCGCCCGACGAGGACCTTCCCTACGAGAGATTGCTGAACGCGATCCTCGACGAGGACCGAGGGCGGATGCAGACCGCGGTGAGGACTTCGATCGAGGAGCGCCAGAACTACGACATCGAGTACCGCGTGAGAACGCCATCCGGCGAAGTGCGATGGCTTCAGGTGCGCGGCCAGCCTGCCTACGATCCGGAGGGTCGACCCCTGCGGCTTGTCGGGATTTCTCTCGATATCACCGATCGCAAGCGCAGCGAGGAGCACCGCGCGCTTCTGACCGCCGAGCTGAACCACCGCGTCAAGAATTCGATGGCGACGATCCAGTCCATCGTCAGCCAAACTCTCCGCTTTTCCACCTCACTGGCACAGGCCCAGACAACGCTCGACGCCCGTCTTCAGTCGCTGGCCCGAGCCCATGATGTGCTCACGCGAGAAAGCTGGGAAGGCGCGGATATGGTGAACGTCGTGGCCGACGCGCTGTCTTCGTTCCAGAGCAGCGGCTTCCGGCGCTTCACGATCGCCGGCCCGTCCGTGCGCCTGTCGCCGCGCATGGCGCTCGCCTTCGTCATGGCGCTGCACGAACTCGCGACGAATGCCGTCAAATACGGTGCCCTGTCGGTGGATGCGGGCCGCGTCGTCGTGAATTGGGATCAGCTCGACGGCCCGGCCGGGCCTCGGTTCTGGTTCCGCTGGGAGGAGATCGGCGGCCCGCCGGTCCAGGCTCCGTCACGGCGCGGCTTCGGCACCCGCGTCATCGAGCGGGCGCTCGGCGCCGAATTCAACGGTCAGGCCGAGACGGAGTTTCGCGAGCGCGGCATCGTCTTCACCCTGGACGCGCCGAGCCCGTCCGTCTGACGTGAGGTGGGCCTCCGCGGCTGTCCGCGAAGGCTTTTGCGTTTGGGGTTAGCCGAGCGATACCCAGCCATTGCCGCTCTGCGACGAACGCAACGCCGCTTCGATGAAACGCATTCCGTGCAGGCCGTCCGCGACGGTCGGGAAGGTTACAGCCTCGGCCGGCATCGCCCCGCTGCGCGCCGCGACCAAGGCCTCGGCGATCTCGGAATAGATGTTGGCGAAGCCTTCGAGATAACCTTCCGGGTGGCCCGGCGGGATGCGCGACAGGCGACGGCTGGCCTCGCCCGTTCCTGCGCCGTTGCGCGTCAGAAGCTGCTTGGGCTCGCCGAGCTTGGTGAACCAGAGATAGTTCGGGTCCATCTGGCTCCATTCGAGCCCGCCCTTGGTGCCGTAGACGCGCAGCGTCAGGGCGTTCTCGTTGCCGACCGCGACCTGGCTTGCCCAGAGAAGCCCCTTGGCCCCGCCGCGATAGCGCAGGAGAACGCGCACGTCGTCGTCCAGCGGCCGCCCTTCCACGAAGGTCGAGAGTTCGGCCAGAAGCGAGTCTGTCTCCAGCCCCGAGACGAAGGCCCCGAGATTGTAGGCGTGGGTGCCGATGTCGCCGATGCAACCGCCGCCGCCCGAGCGCTTGGGGTCGGTGCGCCATTCCGCCTGCTTGGAGCCCGACAGCTCGGCTCGCTCGCTCAGCCAGTCCTGCGCATATTCCATCTGCACGAGGCGGATGTCGCCGAGCGCCCCGGAGCGCACCAACTCGCGCGCCTCGCGGATCATCGGATAGCCGGTGTAGTTGTGGGTGACGGCGAGAATGCGCCCCGTTTCCGTCTGGAGCGCCACCAGCTCTTCGGCTTCCGCGACATTGATCGAGAGCGGCTTGTCGCAGATCACATGGATGCCGGCGCGCAGGAAAGCTTTCGCCGCCGGCGCGTGCATGTGGTTGGGCGTCACGATGGACACGGCCTCGATCCCGTCCGGGCGGGCGGCCTCGCGCTCGGCCATCTCCTCGAAGGAGGCATAGGCGCGATCGGGCGCGATGCCGATAGCCTCGGCCGAGCGCCGGGCGCGCTCGGCGTCCGAGGAGAGCGCGCCGGCCACCAGCTTGTAGCGATCGTCGATCCGGGCGGCGATGCGATGCACCGCGCCGATGAACGCGCCTTCGCCCCCGCCCACCATCCCTAAGCGAATGGGATCGGTGGCCGTCGTCGCGCGGCTGCCTTCGATACTCATGAAACGATCTCCTCCCGTCGATATCAGGCGCGGTCCAAACCGAGCATGGCGCGGTTCGCCTGCTCGTCCGTACCCGATCCCGCGAAATCATCGAAGGCCTTGCCGGTGACTTCGATAAGATGGGCCGCGATGAAGGGAGCGCCCTCGCGCGCGCCCTGCTCAGGAGACTTCAGCGCGCATTCCCACTCGAGAACCGCCCAGCCGTCGAAGCCATATTGCGTGAGTTTGGAGAAGACGGAGCCGAAATCCACCTGCCCGTCACCCAGCGAGCGGAAGCGGCCGGCGCGCTTGGCCCAAGGCTGGAACCCGCCATAGACGCCCTGCCGCCCGGTCGGGTTGAACTCGGCGTCCTTGGCGTGGAAGGCGCGGATACGCTCGTGATAGATGTCGATATAGGCGAGGTAATCGAGCCCCTGCAGCACGAAATGGGAAGGGTCGTAGAGGAGATTGGCGCGCGCATGATTGCCGACACGCTCCAGGAACATCTCGTAGGAATCGCCGTCATGCAGGTCTTCGCCGGGATGGATTTCGTAGGCGACATCGACGCCCATCTCCTCGGCATGGTCGAGGATCGGACGCCAGCGGCGGGCCAGCTCATCGAAGGCCGTTTCCACGAGGCCGGCCGGTCGCTGCGGCCAGGGATAAATATAGGGCCAGGCGAGCGCGCCCGAGAAGGTGGCGTGCGCGTGGAGGCCGAGATGGCGCGAGGCGGTCAGAGCGCGCTTGACCTGATCCACCGCCCATTCCTGCCGCGCGGCCGGATTGCCGCGCACTTCCGGGGCGGCGAACCCGTCGAAGGCCGCGTCATAGGCCGGGTGAACGGCGACGAGCTGGCCCTGAAGATGCGTCGAAAGCTCGGTGACGACGAGCCCGTGCGAAGCGGCGACGCCCGCGATCTCGTCGCAGTAATCCTTCGATTCCGAGGCGCGCTTCAGATCGAAGAGCCGGCCGTCCCAGCTTGGAATCTGCACGCCCTTGTAGCCGAGCGAGGCGGCCCAGCGGCAAATCGCGTCGAAGGAGTTGAACGGGGCCTCGTCGCCGGCAAACTGGGCGAGGAAGATGCCTGGGCCTTTGATGCTCTTCATGCGGGCTTCGCCTTTCAGGACAGGACGGATGTCGTGGATGCGCCGGGCGCGATGCGCGCGCCGCTCGTGGGATCGAAAAGATGGCAGCGCGCGGGATCGACGCGCAAGGTCAGGCTTGTGCCCGGCCGATCCGCGATGCGCTCACGGAAGACGCCCACGAGATCGTCGGTTCCCAGCTTCATGAAGACCTGCGTTTCCGAGCCGGTCGGCTCCACCACGGCGATCTCGGCCGAGGCGTCGCCGGCCGTGCCGGGTTCGGCCAGTTCCAGATGCTCGGGGCGGATGCCGTAGACGAGCGGTGCGCCGGGCACAACGGGCGTGCCGGCCGGCAGCGGCAGCGTGGCGCCGCCCTTGGCGCGGAAGACGGGGCCCCCTTCGCCGCGCGCGGCCTCGCCCTGGAGAAGGTTCATCGAGGGCGAGCCGATAAAGGCCGCGACGAAGAGATTGGCCGGCCGGTCGTAGAGTTCGAGCGGCGCGCCGACCTGCTCGACCTTGCCGCCGTTCATTACGACGATCCGGTCGGCCATGGTCATGGCTTCGATCTGATCATGCGTGACATAGACCATGGTCGTGCCGAGGCGCTGGTGCAGCGCCTTGATCTCGGTGCGCATGGAAACGCGCAGCTTGGCATCGAGATTGGAAAGCGGCTCGTCGAACAGGAACACCTGCGGATCGCGCACGATGGCGCGTCCCATGGCGACGCGCTGGCGCTGGCCGCCCGAAAGCTCGCGCGGATAGCGCCGGAGGAGGGGGCCGAGATCGAGGATTTCCGCCGCCCGGTTCACGGCGGCGTCCTTCTGCGCGCGCGGCGCGCCGGCCAGACGCAGCGAGAAGGCCATGTTCTCGGCGACCGTCATGTGCGGATAGAGCGCGTAGTTCTGGAACACCATGGCGATGTCCCGCTCCTTGGGCGCCATGTCGTTCACGACCCGCTCGTCGATATGAATCTCGCCCTCGCTGATGTCTTCGAGCCCCGCGAGCATCCGCAGAAGCGTGGACTTGCCGCAGCCCGACGGGCCGACGAGAATGACGAATTCCCCGTCCGCGATGTCGAGCGAGATGCCGTGCAGCACGGGATGGTGCCCGAAGAATTTCTTGACGTCGCGTAGCGCGATCGTGGCCATGGTCGGTTCTCCTGTCAGCCCTTGACGGCGCCGGCGGTGAGGCCCGCCACGATATGCTTCTGCGCGGCGAAGAACACGATCACGGTCGGCAGAATGGTGAGGGTGATGAAGGCGAGGACGAGCTGCCACTGGGTGGAGAACTCGCCCTGATAGATCATGATGCCAAGCGGCCAGGGATATTTGTCCGCGCTGTTCAGCATGATCAGCGGCATGATGTAATTGTTCCAGCTGTTCACGAAGGCAACGATGGCGACGGTGGCGAGGATCGGCCGCGACAGTGGCAGCGTGACGAACCAGAAGAACCGGATATAGCCGCTGCCATCCACCAACGCCGCCTCGAACAATTCCTTCGGCACATTGCGGAAGAAGTTGCGAAACAGCAGAATCGACATGCCGAGCCCGAAGGCGACCTGCGGCAGCACGACGCCGAGATAGGTGTCGAGCAGGCCGAGATCGCGGATGCGGATGAAGAGCGGCAGGATGGCGGTGGCGATCGGAAACATCAGCCCGATCAGGAAATAGTTCATCAGGAAGGCCGAGCCGAAAAAGCGCACATGGGCGAGCGCGAAGGCGGCCATGGAGGCGACGGCGACGGTGAGAACCACGGTCGCCGAGGCGATCAGCAGCGAATTGCCGAGCATCTGCCAGTAGCGCGCGCCCGACAGGATGTCCCAATAGTTGGACCATTGCCAGACATCCGGCAGGCCGAACGGGTTCACCCGCAACTCGCCAAGAGTCTTGAGGCCGCCGAGCGCGGTCGCCAGAAGCGGCACGAGCACGATAGCCGCCACCAGAAACAGGCTGGCATAGAGATAAAGCATGGCGACAAAGCCCGGCCGACGGCGGCTTTCCACATAGCTGGGTTCGCGCGGCGTATCAGTCATGGCGCATGAAGATCCGTCGATAGCTGAAGGCGAGGGTGACGCAGATCAGGAAGAGAACGACGCCGATGGCGCTGCCGAAGCCGACCTTCATGCGCGTGACGCCGTAGGTATACAGGAAGGTGACCATGGTCTGGGTCGAGTTGGACGGCCCGCCGCCGGTGAGCGGCATGATCATGTCGAAGAGCTGGAGCGAGCCGATCACCGAGAAGAAGACCGAGAGGCGGATCGTCGGCGAGAGAAGCGGCAGCGTGATGGTGCGGAACTTCTGCCAGGGCGTCGCCCCGTCGATATCGGCCGCTTCATAAAGCGACTTGTCGATCGACTGGAGCCCGGCGATGAAGAGCATCATGTGGAAGCCGAAATACTTCCAGACAACCACCGCCAGCACGGCATAGATCGCGGTGTCCCGGTCGGCCAGAACATAGGGCGTCGCGACGCCCACAAAGCTGGCGAGCGAGGCGACGAGGCCGTAGTCGCCATCATAGATGAAGCGCCAGATCAGACCGGCCGCAACATCGGCGAGGACGTAAGGCAGAAAGAAGACGAGGCGGAAGGCCGTCGCGCCCGGAATGCGGTTGGACACGAGCGTCGCCAGCCAGAGCGCCAGCGGCAGCTGGAGCAGGAGCGAGACGAGGATGATCAGGCCGTTATTGGTGAGCGCCGTGCGAAAGGCCTTGTTGCCCCACAGCGTCTCGAAATTCTTGAGCCCGACGAAATTCGTCGGCTCGCCATAGCCGCTCCAGTCGAACAGGCTGTACCACGCCGCCTCGCCCATGGGCAGAATGACGAAGAGCGTGAACAGGAGGAGCGCGGGCGGCAGGAAGAGCACCAGAACCGGCCCGACCCCGCCGATATTGCGATAGGTGCCACCCCGTGCGCCGCTGCGGCGCGGCTTGCCGAGGGCGGGCGCCTTGCGGGCGGCGCGTGCCCCGATGATTCCGGTCGCGTCGGACATCTCGTCTCCTTCGCCTGTCGAAACGCGGATGTTTGAAGGCCATGGGCGGTGTGACGCCGCCCATGGCCTCATGGAAAGGCTTGGCCTATTCCAGTTCGAACGCGTCTTGGATTTCCTGCGCGGCGGCTTCCGGTTCCATCTGGCCAGAGACGACCTCCATGGTCGCGTCGTTGACGACGCGGCCGACCGAGGGGCCGAGATCCTGGTCGAGGAAGAGCTGATGGAAGCTGGAGCGCGACAGCTGCGCGGCGAAGTCCTGAACGATCGGATCCTTCAGCGCGGCGTCCGCGCCGGCGGCCGCCGGGATCAGCATCCCGTTTTCGGCCATGGTGCGCTGCGCCTCCGGGCCGCTGAACCAGCGCACGAAGTCCATCGCCTCCTTCGAAGCGTTGCGCGACACCGCCCAGCAATTGACGCCGCCGAAGGTCTCGTCGCCCTTGGACTGACCGCCCGCCACAGTGGGGAAGGGGAAGATGCCGAGCTGATCGCGCGCGATGCCCTTGCCGTCCGTCGCGGCGGCCGCCTGCCGGTTGGCCGAATCATCGAAGGTGAGCAGCATGGCGGCGCGCCCGTCGCCGAACAGGGCCAGCGTGTCCTGCCATTTCGTGCCGAGATAGCCGGGCTGGAAGGGCTCGGCCGCGCCGAGCTCCTTCACCTTGGCGAAGGCGTCCACGAAGGGCTTGGCAGTGAAACCGCCGTCTTCGTTGGCCTTGGCGGCGGCAAAGGCCGGCTGCCCGCCTTCGCGCAGGGCCAGATAGGACCAGTAGAAATGCAGCGGCCACTTGTCGCCGCCGCCGCCCGCGATGGGCGTGACGCCGGCGGTCTTCAGCGCCTTCACGGCGCCCATGAAATCGTCCCAGGTCTTGATCGAGGCGGCATCGACGCCAGCCTTGGCGAAGAGCGCCTTATTGTAGAAGAAGCCGGTCATGCTCATCTTCAGCGGCACGCAGAGCGTCTTGCCGTCGATGGTCGCGCCGTTCAGCGCGGCGGGCGTGAAACTCTTGGCCCAGGCCCCATCGTCGGCCTGCATGGCATCGGTCAGATCCTGCACCGCGCCAGCCTCGGCCTGCGCCTTCAGCACGCCGCCGGACCAGCTGTAGAAGAGATCGGGTGCGTCGTTGCTCTGGAGAAGCGTCGGCAGCTTGGCCTTGAAGGCCTCGTTTTCGAGAAACTGGAGCTCGACCGTGGTGCCCGGATGCTGGGATTGATAGGTGTCTGCGAGATTTCGCCAAATCGCGACATAACGCGGATTGGCTTCGACATGCATCAGGCGCACCTTGGTCTCAGCGACGGCGGGTGCTGAAACACCTGCCAATGGGCCTGCGATAAGGCATGCAAGGGCGACGCCGCGCGCAAGGCGCGCTCGGATGATGTACCGCATGAAGTCCTCCCAGCTGGCTATTTTTGAAGCCATGCGGATTTAATACGGCCCATTGCAGCGTGCCTGTCAAGCAAACCCGTCGAAATCTCGCGAATTTGAGTGTTTAGCGTACCGATGCGGATAATCTGCGTGGTTGACAGCCTGCGCCAATGTCGTCTTATTCGCGCATCCCGAATTAAATCGGGGAGGGGTTGGGAGGCGCGAAGGCATGAAGACGGGCGATCCCGAACTGATGCGTGAGATCAACCGGTTCCACATTCTGGACCTGATCCGCCGTCACGGCCCGATCTCCCGCGTCGAGCTTTGCGCACGGGGCGAACTGTCCTCCACCACCGTATCGGCCATCACCGGCGCCTTGATCGAGGACGGCATCATCCAGCCGGTCGCGGTCGGCGGCATCCACGAGCCCACGCGGGGGCGGCCGCGCGTCATGCTGCAGCTCAATCCAGTGGCCGCGCGCGTCGTGGGCCTGCGTGTCGGCCCGCATGGGATCGCCGTCACCGTCACCGATTTTCGCGGCGAGATCCTGGCGAGTTTGGAACTGCCCGTTCGCGTGCGCCGGCAGAGCGTTCCGGTCGTCTCCGACTTGGCCGAGGATGCCGTGCGCCGCGCCGTCGTGGAGGCGGGGCTGACGCTGAAATCCATCGACAGCGTGTGCGCGACCGTGCCGGGCATCGTGGAATATGGCACCGGCCTCGTGCGCCTGAGCCCGATCTTTTCGGAAGCCGACGTCGTGTTCGGCGAGGCGCTGTCGAGCCGGCTCGGCGTGCCCGCCATCGTGGAAAGCGACGCCAACGCCTTGGCGCTGGCCGAGCACTGGTTCGGCTCCTGCCGCGACATGAGCGATTTCGCCGTCGTTTCGCTGGAACAGGCGATCGGCCTCGGCGTGCTGCATGGCGGCCAATTGTTTCGCGGCGTCCATGGTCTCAGTCACGATATCGGCGCCATGGTGATCGGCCGCCAAGCGGACGGGCGGCTCCTGCGCCTGATCGATCTCGCCTCCGAACAGGCGGTGCTCTGCGGCTTCGAGGCCGATCCGTCGATGCGCGACGCGGTTCATGCCGGGCTCGGCCTGCGCCATGCCGTGGAGCGGCTGAGGTCCGATGGCGTCGATGTCGCGCCGGTGCGCGATGTCGTGGAACAGGCGGGACACGCGATCGGCATTGCGGTCGCCAATATCGTCACGCTCTTCGCGCCGCCGCGCATCGTCCTGTCCGGCGCGCTTCTCCATCTCGGCGCGGCTCTGACGGACGCCATCGCGCGAGGCTTCTCGGAGGCTGTCGCGGAGCCCTTGGCGCGCTCCACTACTATGAGTTTCGACCCGCCGCGCGCGGGCGCGCGACTCGGCCAGGGCGCGGCGGCCGTGGCGCTCTGCGAGCTTTACGGCTCGCCCTGGAACACGACAGGCCCGGTGCGACCGGCCGCCTGACCTCGACTGCATATCTCACGGAATCTGGGAGGATTTCCCGTCATGACGCCTGTTGGCATCGGCATTATCGGCTGCGGCAATATCAGCGCCGCCTATCTGAAAGCAGCCCGCAACTTCCCCGTCCTCGACATTCGCGCGCTAGCCGACCGGCGCCTGGAGGCGGCCGAGGCGCGCGGCGCGGAGTTCGGCATTCCGGCCGTGTCGGTGGAGGCGCTGCTGGCCGATCCCACCATCGAGATCGTGCTGAACCTCACGATCCCGGCCGCCCATGTCGAGGTCGGGCTGCAGATTCTGGCGGCGGGAAAGCACGCCTATTCGGAAAAGCCTCTTGGCATCGACTTCGCGGACGCCACGCGTCTCACCGACGAGGCCAAGCGGCGGGGCCTGCGGCTCGGCTCGGCGCCCGACACGTTCCTCGGCGGCGCGCATCAGGCCGCGCGCGCCTTTCTGGACCAAGGGCATCTCGGCCAGCCGATCGGCGGCAGCGCCTTCTTTCTGTGCCCCGGCCACGAGCGCTGGCACCCGGACCCGGCCTTCTATTACAAGACCGGCGGCGGGCCGATGCTCGACATGGGCCCCTATTACATCACCGATCTCGTCAATCTGCTCGGCCCCGTCGCGCGCGTCGCCGGCCTGTCGCCCGAGCCGCGCCGGCAGCGCACCATCACCTCGCAGCCTCGCAACGGCGAGCTGATCGACGTTGAGGTGCCGACCCATGTCGCTGGGGCGCTGCAATTCCAAAACGGCGCGGTCGTCACCATGGCGATGAGCTTCGATGTGGCCGGCCACAAGCATCTGCCGCTGGAAGTCTATGGCACGGACGGCTCGCTGATCGTGCCCGATCCCAACCATTTCGGCGGCGATCTGTCCTTTCTGCCCAAGGGCGGGGAATGGCGCGCCTTGCCGGTCGAGGAGCCCTATGCCGACGGCAATTACCGCTCGCTGGGCCTCGCCGACATGGCCGCCGCACTCCGGCAGGAGCGGCCGCACCGCGCCCATGGCGACCTCGCGCTGCACGTGCTGGAGGTCATGGAAGCCTTCGGGCGCTCCAACGAGACCGGGCGCTTCGTGGAGATCGACACGCGCCCCGAGCGCCCCGCGCCGCTGGCCGCCGACCCGGCGCTGAGCGGGCTTTGAGACATCTGGGAGGAGAGCCATCATGAAGGAAGCACTGATCGTCTGGGGCGGCTGGAGCGGACACGAGCCCAAGGAATGCGCCGATGTGGTCGGCGCCATGCTGGAGGCGGAGGGCTTCAAGGTTTTCAAGGAGAACACGACGGAAGCCTTTGCCGACCCGTCCATCCGCGATCTCAGCCTGATCGTTCCGATCATCACCATGGCCAAGATCGAGAAGGAGGAACTCTCCAACCTGTTGGAAGCGGTGAAGGGCGGCGTCGGGCTCGGCGGCTATCATGGCGGCATGGGCGACGCCTTCCGCGACCAGCCGGACTACCAGTTCATGGTGGGCGGGCAATGGGTGGCCCATCCCGGCAATATCATCGACTACACCGTGGACGTGACCCGGCCCGACGATCCGGTGATGGAGGGCATCCCGAGCTTTCCCTATCGCTCGGAGCAATATTACATGCATGTCGACCCTTCGAACGAGGTTCTGGCGACGACGCGGTTCAACGGCGACCATGCCGAATGGATCGACGGGACGGTGATGCCGGTCGTGTGGAAGCGCCGCTTCGGCAAGGGCCGCGTCTTCTATTCCTCGCTCGGCCATGTCGCCTCGGAATTCGAGGTGCCACCAATGCGCGAAATCCTGCGTCGCGGCCTGCTTTGGGCGGCGGCCTGACCGGGCTTTCACCGTTGGCGCAAAGGTGACCGCCCCCCGGTGCTTGCGATCGGGGCGGTGCATCCCGACATGCCCAGCCCAAGCGACGAGGCCGCGACGTGCGATGCGGCCCCGTTGTAACCTCGGGCGCAAGGATCAGCATGGCCGCCAATCGCTATTATTCAGGCCCCGTCAGCGACCATTTCGACGGAACGCGCTTCTTCAATCCCGGCGGCATCGAGCCGCTGGGATTGCTCGAGGTCCTGCGCTGGCGGTGGAGCGGTGGGCGCTCGGTCTGGCCGAAGACAATCGAGAATGCCGGCCGGACATCGGTGCCGGCGGCGCGGGTGGAGGATCTGCGCGTCACCATGGTCGGCCATGCGACGCTTCTCGTGCAGGTCGCGGGCGTCAATATCCTGACCGATCCCGTCTGGTCGGAGCGCGTGTCGCCCGTCAGCTTCGCCGGCCCCAAGCGCGTTCGCGCGCCGGGCATCGCCTTCGACGCGCTGCCCAGGATCGATCTCGTTCTCCTTTCGCACAATCATTACGACCATCTCGACATCCGCACCCTTCGCCGGCTGAAGGAAGCGTATGATCCGCTCGTCGTGACGCCGCTCGGAAACGACCGCATTTTATCGGATGCCGGGCTCGGGATGCGCGTGATGGCGGCCGATTGGGGCGACCGGGTAGAGACGCCCTTCGGCCTCGTTCATTGCGAGCCCGCGCATCATTGGTCGGCGCGCGGCACGCGCGACCGGCGCATGGCGCTCTGGGCGAGCTTCGTTCTGGAAACCGAAGTGGGGCGCATCTACCATATCGGCGACACCGGCTTTCACGACGGGATCAACTATCGCGCTGCCGGGGAGAAGCATGGCGGCTTCCGGCTCGCGATCCTGCCGATCGGCGCCTATGCGCCGCGCTGGTTCATGAAGGGCCAGCATCAGAACCCGGACGAGGCGGTGCAGGGCATGGTGCTGGCAGGCGCCGATTTCGCGGTCGGCCATCACTGGTCGACCTTTCAGCTCACCGACGAGGCGATCGACGAGCCGGCGGAGCAACTGGCGCAGGCGCTCCAGGACCATGGCGTATCAGCCGACCGGTTCCGCCCGCTTCTGGCCGGCGAGGCCTGGGACGTTCCGGCGGCGGTTCGCTGACGGTGGGCTTCCTCAGCTCGGCGGTTTGACGAGAAACACCTTCAAGCCTCCGGATGAGGGCAGGGGCGTGAGATAGCTCACGCTGTCACCTGCCGCCAACCGGGCGTAGAGCCCGCTTCCATCGTCGATCGGCAGCGCGCGCGCCGCCTCCACCGAGGGGCAGACGGCGACGATGCCGACATGGGCTGCGCGCAGCAGGGCTTCGGCCTCGCTCGGCTTGGCGCGCGCGATCTTCAGCTCGGTCAGCATCCCCGCCTGATTGCGGTGATAGGGCGCGCTCAACACCCGATGGGGCGTGAAGCGCAGCAGCCAGGAGCCGCTGTCCGGGTCGGCGGAGACGACGGTGGGCGGCAGCGCGGCCAGCGGGGTAAGAGCCGCCGCGTCATGGCAGGCCTCGGAGGCAAGCCCATAGGGATTGGCAGCGGATGCTGGGCTGGCGATGCTTTCGGGACGCAGCAGAAGCTTGCCGGCCAGCGCCCAAGTGGTCGACGGCGCGCAGAGAACCGCGAGCCCATAGGCAAGCGCCGGTGCGAACTGGCCCTTGGCAAGGAGATAGCGAGCGCGAAGGTCGGTGATCCAAAGGGCCAGCGGCGGGATCGACAGAAGATTGGAGAACATCGTGCCGCGCACCTGCACGACGGCGATGGCGAGCGAAACCAGAAGCAGCGCGCCTATCGTCGCGTGAAACGCCATCCGGTCGCGCCGGATCAGCCGCCATCCGCAGACGAGAAGCGCCAGAAGGGCCGGCGCGTAGAAGGCCCCCAGCATGTCCGGCTCGGTCTGCGCAAATGTCAGGATCGAGCGCGCTTCGCTCACCTTGTCGAGCCAGAGCGTGACCAGCAAAGGGTCGAGATTGGCCAGCGGATTGCCGAGACATTGCGGTGCGATCCAGCGTGCCAGGCCGAGCGTCAGCGCGCCGATCGCCGCAAGGCACGCCCATCGCCCGCCGCGCGTCCTCGCGCTCGCCAGGAATGCGGCCAGTGCAAGCGACGCGCCGCCGAAAACGGCCAGCGTATAATAGCCGAAGGAGAAATTGTCGCAGGTGACGACCCAGTACCGGGCGGGCGGCACGGTCGCGACATAGAGGGCGGTATTGCCGAGCGCGAGCGCCAACGAAAAGCCGACGGCCTGCGCACGAAAGGCGCGGCCCTCCACCGCCCAGAAGAGGGCCACCACGGCGCAGGCCCCCGCGATCAGCGGCGTCGTTTCCGCGCCGATGGCCAGCGCGAGGGAGGCAGCGATGCCAGCCCCGGCATAGCTCCACCAGCCCGGCCGCACTACGAGAACCGCCGTCACCACCGCGACGAGCGCCAGTTGCGCGTTGTGATGGTCGATCGCGCCGGGAAGGAAACGATTCGAGAAGGCGAGATAAAAACCTGTGAGAAGAAAGGCCGTATGGCTCGCGAGCCGCCCTCCGATGGCTTGGCCTGCCGCGCCGAAGGCCGCCAGCACGGGCAGCGTCAGGGCGAGCGGCCAGAGTGCGAGGGCTAGGGCCTCTGCCCAACCATGGCTGACCACGAGTCCGAACAAGGAGATCAAAAGCGCGATCGGCGCGTCGATCAGGCGCGACCAGTGCATGAGCACGCCGGGCGGAGGCCCCAGGCGATATTGCATGAGATCGAACCAGCCTTGCCCGGCGAGATAATCCCGGACTTCGACCAGCCGCATCGCGTCGTCATTGTCCGCGCCGACATAATCGGTCGCGCTCGGCAGGGTCATCAGGCAGATGACGGCGATCGTGAGCGCGCCATAGACGAGGGCGCGGCGGATGATCCGCCGCGAGGACAGGGGAAAGGCGGTCTCGCTCACGATCGATCGATGGCCGGGCGGCCATGTCCCCTGTTTTCGCTCGGTCGAAACCTAGTCTTAACCCGCCCAAGAAAGAGTAAATCCAAACGGCTCGCGAAAGCCGGTTCGTCATGCCGGGAATGGTCGAGGGTTGGATATGGGAGAGATCGCTGGTCGCCGCGTGGCGGTCCTCATCCCGTGCTACAACGAGGCGGCGACGATCGCGGGTGTCGTGCGCGGCTTTCGTGAGGCGCTGCCGGGTGTCTCGATCCATGTCTACGACAACAATTCCACCGACGGTACGGCGCTTCAGGCCATGCTCGCGGGCGCCCATGTCGAGCGGGAGCGGCGGCAGGGCAAGGGCCATGTGGTGCGCCGCATGTTCGCCGATATCGACGCGGACATCTATGTCATGGCCGATGGCGATGGCACCTATGCGCCCGAAGAGGCCGAGCAGCTGATTCAGGCGCTGCTGTCGGAGCGCGCCGACATGGCGGTCGGCACGCGGGGCGGCGTGCGCCAGGACGCCGGCCGAAAGGGACATGCGCTCGGCAACCGCATCTTCAACGCAATCTACGGCTTCCTGTTCGGCCCCGGCTTTACCGACATCTTTTCCGGCTATCGCGCCTTTTCGCGCCGCTTCGTCAAAAGCTTTCCGGCCGTGTCGGGCGGGTTCGAGATCGAGACGGAAATGTCCGTCCATGCCGCGCGTCTAAAACTGCCCATCGTCGAGCTGGAACTGCCCTATGGCCGGCGCGTCGAGGGCTCCGTGTCCAAGCTCTCGACCTTCCGAGACGGCGCGCGCATCCTCTGGATGTTTGCCATGCTCGCCAAGGAAACGCGGCCCTTCGCCATGTTCGGCCTGTTCTCGGCCGCCTCGCTGATTGCTAGCGTCGCCTTCATGCTGCCGGTTCTGTTCGAATATTTCGAGACGGGGCTCGTCAGCCGGCTGCCGACCTGGATCCTCTCCATGTCGCTTCTGATGATGGGCTTTCTCCTGTTCACGGCCGGCCTCATCCTCGACTCGCTGGCCCGCGCACGAACCGAGCAGTTGCACCTTCATTATGTCAGCCTTGCCGAGACCCGGGAGATGCGCCGCACCGCCGAATTTCCCCGTGCCGTTCCCAAGCCCCGATCCGCCGACGCCGCATGAAGACGCTGTTTCGCTTCGCGCTGGTCGGCGGACTCGGCTTTCTGGTGGATGCGGGCGTCCTGCAACTCTTGCTGAGCCTGACGCATCTGGGGCCGTTTTTCGCCCGCGCCGTCGCCATCGCGGCCGCGATGCTGGTGACATGGCAGTGCAACCGGCTGTTCACCTTCGGCGCATCGGGGCGGGGGCTGGTGAGCGAGGGCGTGCGCTACGGCTCGGTCGGCATCGCCTCGGCCTGCGTGAACTACGCGGTCTATTCCGCCCTGATCCTCGCCATCCCATCGCTGCCTCCTTTGGCGGCACTCGTGCTGGCTTCGGCCTCGGCGCTGTCGCTGAGTTTCCTAGGCTACTCGCGCGTGGTCTTCCGGTCCTAAGCGCTATCAATGTCTATGACGTAATATGTCTTATGGAACATGAATGCCTCGGCGAGGCAGTCAGGGCGCGCCCATCGCCTCGCGGCGGCGCAGGTCCAACTCTTCACTATAGCGGCGCAGCATGTGACTTTCGGTGAGAAGGCCGACGACGCGGCCTTTCCCGTCTCCGTCCACAACGGCCAGCGCCTCGCTTTCGGCCCGGTCGAACACGCCCATGGCCTCGCGCGCAGTCATGGCCGGGCGCAGCATCGCGTCGGAAAAGCGCAGGAGCGACGAGATCGGCGCATCGAGATCGGTCAGCCCATCGGCATAGGCATCGGGCACGAGGACGATGCCGGCATAGGCGTCGGTCTCCGGATCGACCGCGATCACGCGCTGGGTCGAGCCGAGCGGAAAGGATCGGCGGAAGGATTTCAGCGACGTGTCGGTCGGCACGGTGCGCAGGTCGCGCCGCATCATGCGCCCGACCGTCAGATTGCGAATCCAGCCGACATCATGCGCGCTGCGAATGCTTTCGCCGCGCAGGTGAAAGCGCCATGTCGCGAAGGAATAGCCGAAGGTGCGGCGGACGGTGAGCGAGGTCGCGACGGCCGCCGCCAGCACCAAGGCCGCGATGGGGAAATCGCCGGTCATTTCGAGCGCAAGAAAGGTCATGGTGAGCGGCCCGCCGACAATGGCGGTGGCGAGCGCCGTCATGCCCACCACGGCGAAGATGACGGGCTCCACCACGAGACCGGGAATGAGCGCGGCGAGGTCCGCGAAAATGCGCCCGAGCATCGCGCCCAGAAACAGCGAGGCGAAAAACAGCCCGCCGCGAAACCCACTGCCGATCGATATGGCGGACGCCAAGGCCTTCAGGATCAGAAGCGTCACCAGCGAGGTCAGCGCCATGGCCGCATCGATGCGGATTTCGAGCGCGCCGTGGCCGGACGAAAGAACCTGCGGCGTCAGCAGCGCGAGCCCGCCGAGCAAAAGGCCGCCCACAGCCGGGCGCAGCGGCAAGGGCAGGCGCGAGCGACGAAAGCTGCGCTCCACCAGCGTCACGCCCTTCATGATCAGGATTCCGAGGCCTGCGGCGAGCGCGGCGAGGGCCAGGGCGGCCGGATAGGTCCAGCCGGGCAGCGTGTCGGGCGGGGTCATCTCGATGAGGTGGCTGCCATGCGAGAGAAGGCGCGAGACGAACATGCCCGACAGTGCGGCTGCGACCACAGGGGCCAGCGCCGTGACGCTATAGGTGCCGATGATCAGTTCGAACGCGTAGAACGCGCCGGTCAGCGGTGCGTCGAAGGCGGCCGCGATGGCCGCTGCCGCGCCGCAGCCGACCAGCGTGCGCATGTCGCCCCGGCGCATCTCGAAGGCGACACCGAAGCGCGAGGCGAGCCCGGCCGAGATCTGCGTGTAGGCGGCCTCCAGCCCGACCGACGCGCCGAAGCCGTTGGACACGAGGTTCTGCGCGACGACCACGATCCCGTCGCGAAACGACATGCGCCCGCCATGCAGCGCATTGGCCTCGATCGGATCAATCAGCGGCCGCGTCTTCTGCCGCGCCGACCAGGCGAGCATCAGGCCCAGAAGCAGCCCGCCCGCTGCCGGCAGCAGAGCCATCCAGGGGGCGGTCAAAGCGTGCGACCCGCTCAGCCTCTGGCCTGGCGCCAGCGCGAACAAATGCGTGTGAAGCGCCTGCGCGGCGCTGGCGATGGCCATGACGAAGAGCCCGCCCAGCGCGCCGACAAGGGCGGCGAGAATCGCCAGCGCGATTTCCTCGCGGCGCACCAGCGCGCGGAAACGGCCCGGCGCGCGGGCCTGCGCCTCGGATGCGGAGACATCCGCCCCCGCATTGGGCACTTTCATGTCCATTCGCGCCTCACTGCTTGGGGCCTGATCCCATGGCGGGCTGTCGCCTGCCTGCGCACATGGCCAAGTTGGGGGCATCGATCAAGTCGTCGTCGGCTGGCGGAGGACGACGAGCGCATCGCGCGAGAGGGGATCAGGAACACCTCGTGGGCGTTTGCGGCAGGCCGTATACCCGAGTTGCGCGCCGATTGGGCCTTTCGCGGCCGATCATTTGAGGGGCGTCCCTCATGGAGGCTGAATTTCATGGGATAGCATGATCGCCGGCCTCGACGGCGCGCCTCGCCTCGCCTATCGTCCGCCGGCCGCGCGAGCGGGTCCGATGGACCAGGGAATTTCGATGGTGAACGAGACTACCCAGTCCAAGATCGAGCGCGAACTGGAGATTCCCTCCGGCAATAGTGAGGACCCTTTCGCCTCCGCTGTGCGCGCTACGCGCATGCCCATGGTGATCACCGACCCGCGCCAGCCGGACAATCCGATCATCTTCTGCAACGATGCTTTCATCAAGCTCACGGGTTACGAGCGCCACGAGATCATCGGCCATAATTGTCGCTTCCTGCAAGGCCCGGCGACCCGGCAGGCCGACACGCTGAAGGTGCGCGAGGCGATCGCGCGGCGCGAAGGGATCGAGATCGATCTCCTGAACTACCGCAAGGACGGCACCACGTTCTGGAACGCGCTGCTCGTTTCGCCGGTCTTTTCGGGTGGCGAACTCGTTTATTTCTTTGCCTCGCAGCTCGATGTGACCGAGCGCAAGCGGGCCGAAGAGCATAGTTTCCTTCTCAATCGCGAACTCAGCCACCGCGTCAAGAACACGCTGGCGACGGTGCAGACCGTCGTTCTCCAGACCCTGCGGGACGGCTCCGTGCCCGAGCGCGTGGCCGGCGCGGTGGCCGGGCGGCTTCGCGCCATCGCCCGTAGCCATGATGTGCTGACCGCCGAAGCCTGGGCCAGCGCTCTTCTCCTGGACGTGATCCAGGGCGCGCTCGATCCGATCCATTCGCGCGTCGGCGACCGCCTGCATGTGGACGGGCCGGACGTGCGGCTGAAACCGCGCATCGCCACCATGCTCTCGCTCGCCATGCACGAGCTGGGCGACAACGCGCTGCGCTATGGCGCGCTGTCGAACGGTTCGGGCCGGGTGGATGTCCACTGGCGCGTCGGCGACGGACGGTTCTCCCTGCAATGGAAGGAGTCGGGCGGGCCCTCCGTCTCGCCTCCGGCGGAACCGGGCTATGGTATTCGCATCGTGGAACGGGTTCTGGCGGCCGAGTTCGGCGGTACGTCCCGCATCGAATTCGCACCCGATGGGATCGTCTTTCAGCTGGATGCCCCGTCGGCGGGGCTGGAGGTCGAGCGCACGGCTTGGACCGCGCCCTGACCTATCGCGCTATCGGCGCTTCAGCCAATCCTGAAGGGTTGCCTCGGCCTGCTCGAGGCTTTCGCGGTTCAGGGCCTTGCGCAGAAGTGCCAGTGCGACGGCGCGCATGCGCAGGTTGAAAACCTCGGTGCCGCCCTGCGCGTCATAGACGCCGAGCTTGTCATAGATCTGCTGAAGGCGGTTCTGCACGCTGCGCAGCGACAAGCCGCGCCGCTCGGCGATGAGCCGGTCCGTCAGCCCGAGGGCGAGATCGGTCAGGATTTCGTATTCGACATCGGTGAAGCTTTCCGACCGATCCACCGAGCGCTGCTGCACCGATCGGATTTCCCGGTCGATGATGCATTGGCCTTCGAGAAAGACGCCGCGCAGGGCGAGCGCCAGCCGTTCCTCGGAGGCCGATTTCAGGATGTAGCCATAGGCCGCCCCGCCCGGCACGATGCGCGAGACGCCCCGCACATAGGCCTCATCAGCATAGTTCGACCAGAAGACGATGCTGGTGTTCGGCCGGCGCGCCCAGAGCGCGCGGGCGAGATCGACCCCCGTGCGCTGCGGCATCTGGAGATCCACCACGGCATGAAGCGTGCCGTGCTCCTGCGCCAGCTTTTCGCCGACGACCCCGTTTTCCGCTTCTACCAAGTCGCAACCGGGCATGGTGCGGGCCAGGACCTCGCTGAGGAACGCGCGGTGGACGGCATCGTCCTCGACGATCAGGATGTTCATGCCGCGCTCCCCTGCCCCTTTGTCAGCGGCAGTTGCAGGGACACGAGCGTGCCACGCCGGTCGGCCCGCCGCCCGATCTGGAAGCCCGCGCCGACGAGCCGCGCGCGCGTCTGCATATTGCGCAGGCCGCCCACCCGCTTGCGCTGGGCGAGCGAGGCGAAGCCGATCCCGTCGTCGCGGATGTCGATGCTCAAGGCGTCGCCCTCGCGCCGAAGCTCGACCTCGATCAAGGAGGGCTCGGCATGGTGCGCCGCATTGTTGACGGCCTCCTGTACGATGCGGAACAGCGCGACGCGCAAGGGCTCCGACAGCTGGTCGACGGCCCCCGCGCTGCGATCGTGGAAGGCCCAGCCGATGCCCGAGCCCGAACCGTCGAGCGCGCGTCCGAGGAAATCCTCGATCCCTTCCGCGAGGCCGAAGAGCTGAAGAATGTTGGGCCGCGCATCGTCGATGATCTCGCGCAGGCCGCCGATCGTGCGGGCGAGCTCCGCTTCCACCGCTTCCAAGACGTCCGGCCCTGCCCCGCCCGCCTCGCGCAGCCGCGCGATGCGGCGGTGAAGCCGCGTGAGATCGGCCAGCGTCAGGTCGTGCAGGTCCATGCCGATGCGCTGGCGCTCCCGCTCCAGCTCTTCGGTGAGCCGCAGCGCGCCCTCGCGCAAGGCGTCTTCGCGCGCGCGGCCCTCGGCCTCCTCAATGGCGAGGCGGCTTGCCTCTTCCGCCGAGCGCAGCGCGTAGAAATAGGGCGCGAGCACATCGGCCACATGGCGCGCGAAGGGAATGTCGCCCTCGTCGTAAAAGTCCCGCGCGCGCTTGGAGCAGGACAGCGCGCCGATGATCTCGCCGCGCACGAGAAGCGGTACATGCAGCCGGCTTTGCAGATTCTCGTTGAAGATCGGGTGGGCGAAGGCCCCGGCAAAATGAAAGCGCGGATCGGCCAGCGCGTCGCCCGAGATGAGATAGGGCTCCTGCCCGAGCAGCACCGCACGGATCGGACTGCCCTCGACCGGCAGCGGATGGGCGCTGAGGCTCCAGTCCGTATGCGCGCCGGCCTCATAGGCGATGTGGAGGTCCTGCCGAAGGATGCACACGTCGAGATGGTCGTGCGGCAGGATCGCGGCCAACTCGTCCGACACGGCCTGGATCGCCGCCTGAAACTCCAGCCGCCCGGCCAGCGCCTGCGACACACGGATGAGATGCCGGAACAGGGTCTCGTTGCCGAGGCGCCTGCGGCGAGGGGTGGGGTCTGGCGCATGGGCGGAGGCGACGATCGGGCTCATGGTCAGACACCACCATGTTCGCGGGTGGTGCGCCAGACCGCACTCTGGCAGCAATGTTGCGGGTTCCCGCATCCATGATGCGGAAAGCGCCTTGGACAAAGCTGAAGCCGCCTTCCAGACTGCGCAACGGGAGTCGCTTGGGAGAGCGATGGCGCTGTCCGCATGGGGACGGCTGGATGGCCGGCGGGATGCCGGTCTTGGGGAGAAGACGATGAAGAAGCTCGCATTGGCGCTTTCGGCCGCAACGCTCGCGCTTTACGCCGCCGGCGGCGCCATGGCCGACACCAAGGACAAGACGATCGCTCTGTCCAACAATTATGCCGGCAACTCCTGGCGTCAGGCCATGCTGGAAAGCTGGGCCAAGGTGACGGGCGAGGCCGTGAAGGCCGGCGTGGTGAAGTCCGCGGACGCCTTCACCACCGCCGAGAACCAGGCGACCGAGCAGGCCGCGCAGATTCAGAACATGATCCTGCAGGGCTACAACGCCATCGTCATCAATTCGGCCTCGCCGACCGCCCTCAACGGCGCGGTGAAGGAAGCCTGCGACGCGGGCATCGTTGTCGTGTCCTTCGACGGCATCGTGACCGAGCCCTGCGCCTGGCGCGTGGCGGTGGACTTCAAGAAAATGGGCGCGGGCCAGCTCGACTATCTCGCCAAGCGCTACCCCGACGGCGGCAATCTCCTGGAAATCCGGGGCCTTGCCGGCACCTCGGTCGACACCGAGATCCACGACGGCATTCAGAGCGGCGTTGCCGCGCACAACAAGTTCAAGGTCGTGAGCGAGGTTCAGGGCGACTGGACGCAGACCGTCGCACAGAAGTCGGTCGCGGGCGTCCTGCCGAGCCTTCCCGAGGTGGTCGGCGTCGTCACGCAGGGCGGCGACGGGTTCGGCGCGGCGGAGGCCTTCAAGGCGGCGGGCCGCAAGACGCCCACCATCATCCTCGGCAACCGCGAGGACGAGCTGCGCTGGTGGAAGGAGCAGAAGGACGCCAACGGCTACGAGACCATGTCGGTCTCGATCGCGCCGGGCGTCTCGACGCTCGCCTTCTGGGTGGCGCAGCAAATTCTCGACGGGCAGGACGTGCCCAAGGATCTCGTGGTGCCCTTCCTGTCGATCGATCAGGCCGGGCTCGAAGAGGCCGTGAAGAACACGCAGAAGGGCGGCGTCGCCAATGTCGAATATTCGCTGGACGACGCCAAGAAGGTGATCGCCGCCAAGTAAGGCATCCCGTCCTTTCCGCGCCGTCGCAGCGACCTGCGGCGGCGCTTGCTTCTTGTCCCGAGGCCAGCATGACGGAACCCGGTTCGGCCGGCGCTTTGGTGCGCCTTAGCGCCATCGAAAAAAGCTTCGGCGCGGTGCGCGCCCTGCGCGGCGTCGATCTCGACATCCGCCCCGGCGAATGCCTGGGCCTTGCCGGCCACAATGGCGCAGGCAAATCCACCCTGATGCAGGTGCTCGTCGGCAATGTCGTGCCCGATACCGGCACGCTCACGCTGTCGGGCGAGGACCAGACCGGGCGATACGGCGTGTCGCGCGCTCGCTCTCTCGGCGTGCGCTGTGTCTTTCAGGAACTCTCGCTCTGCCCCAATCTCACCGTCGCCGAGAACACGCGCGTGCGCCACGGGACGCTCCGGGGCTTCGGCTGGCGGCGGCGCGCGAGCGCCCTGATCCGCGACAAGCTCGACGAGATTTTCCCGGGCCATGGCATCGGGCCACAGGAGCTTCTCTCCGACCTCGCGCTCGGCCAGCGTCAGATGGTGGAGATCGCGACCGTCTTTGCCGGCGACGATCCGACGCCCCGCCTCGTGATCCTGGACGAGCCGACCTCCTCGCTCGACGGCAGCGCGGCGAGCCAGCTTCTGGCCTATGTCCGTGGCTTCGTCGCCAAGGGCGGCAGCGTCATCCTGATCTCGCATATCCTGGGCGAAATCCTCTCCACCTGCGACCGGATCGCCGTGATGAGCGACGGCCGCGTGGTGGATGTCCGGCCCGCCTCCGGCTTCGACCGTTATTCGCTTGTGGAAAGCATGGGCCATGTCGTCGCCCTTGAGGACGAGGCGGCGGTCGAGGCGCGGGCGCGCTCGGCCGCGCCGGTCGTGGCGCGCGTGTCGAGCCCGCGCGGCGGCGGCGCGCTGGAAGCGCGGCGCGGCGAGATCATCGGCTTGGCGGGGCTGGCCGGCCATGGCCAGACGGCGCTTCTCGTGCTTCTCCAGAACGCCTCGTTCCGCGGCTCGCGCTTTGCGAAAGTCGAGGGCCGCACCGCCTTCGTGGCCGGAGACCGGCAGACGGACGGCGTGTTTCCGCTCTGGTCCATCGGCCAGAACGTCACCATCCGCTCGCTGCGCGGCTTGACCCGGCTGGGGCTGATCGACCCCGCGCGCGAGCGCGCCATGGAAGCGGACTGGCAGCGTCGCATCGCCATCCGCACGCCCGACATGGGCAACAATATCCTGACCTTATCTGGCGGCAACCAGCAGAAGGCGCTGTTTGCTCGCGCGCTCGGCTCGGATGCCGACATCATCCTGATGGACGATCCCATGCGCGGCGTCGATATCGGCACCAAGCAGGAAGTCTATGCGCAGGTTCGCACCGAAGCCGAGAAGGGCCGCACCTTCATCTGGTACACGACGGAGTTCGACGAATTGAAGAGCTGCGACCAGATCTATGTCCTGCGCACGGGGCGGATCGTGGACGAACTGCCGCGCGCCGACCTCACCGAGGCGCGCATCCTCAGCGCCTCCTTCGAGGAGGAGGCGGCATGAACGCACTTCTGAATCCGCGCGTCCTGCGAGCGCTCTTGCCGCCCGTCTCGTTTATCCTGCTTCTGGCCGTGATCTTCATCGTCCAGCCTCGGGCCATGAGCTATCTTGGCCTGAACCTCATGCTCAATCTGGCGCTGCCGATCGCGCTCGCGACGATCGCGCAGCTCTGCGTCATCACCGTCAACGATCTCGACCTCTCGATCGGCGGCTTCGTCAGCCTCGTCGCCTGTATCGGCGCGACGGTTCTGAACGAAACGCCGCTCGTGGGCGTCCTCCTGCTCGTCCTCTGCATCGCGGCCTATGCCGGTATCGGCGCGCTGATCCACTGGCGCAACCTGCCCTCGATCGTGGTGACGCTTGGCCTCAGCTTCGTCTGGCTGGGGGCGGCCATTCTTCTCCTGCCCTCGCCCGGCGGCTCGGCCCCGGCCTGGCTCTCGGGCCTCGTGAAGCTGAAGACGCCGCTCGTGCCCTTCGCGATCCTCGCCAGCGCCGCGCTCGCCTTGGCGGTGCACCTTCTCCTGATGCGCTCCTCCTTCGGCACGGTTCTGCGCGGGGCCGGTGGCAATCCGCAGGCGGTGCGCCGCGCCGGCTGGTCGCTGCTGCGCGCCAAGATGACCATGTATGCGCTTTGCGGGTTCTTCGGTGTCCTCAGCGGCCTGACGCTGGTTGGCCTCACCACCTCGGCCGACGCCAATATCGCGCTGCGCTACACGCTTCTGTCGATCGCGGGCGTCATTCTGGGCGGCGGCGAATTCACCGGCGGGCGTGTGTCGCCGGTCGGCGCGGTGATCGGCGCCTTGACGCTGACGCTCGCCGGCTCGCTGCTCTCCTTCCTGCGCATTTCGCCCGATTGGCAGATCGGCGCGCAGGGCGCGATCCTGATCGCGGTTCTGGCGCTGCGCGCCCTCGTCAACCAGACGGAACGGAGGGCGGCATGAGTGCGGCAGCCGCAGCATCCCAGAAGCCGGGCTTCGCCACACGCCACCCCTATGCCTTTTCCTTCGGCGGGGCGCTTTTGATCTTCCTCGCCACGCTCGCCTTCACCGGCGGCGTGGGCGGCGGGCAGATCCTCTCCACGGCGCTGACCTTCGCGACCATGTATGTGATCGTCGGTCTCGGTCAGATGTTCGTCATCACGACCGGCCCCGGCAATGTCGACCTGTCGATCCCCTCCACCATCGCGCTCGCGGGCACGCTGTCCATGGTGGCAATGAACGAGGCGGACGGGCGCATTCTTCTGGGTCTCGCTGTTGCGCTCGGTGTCGGCGCGCTGGTCGGCGCATTCAACTATCTGCTGATCCGCCTCCTTTCGATCCCGCCGATCATCGCGACCCTTTCGGCGAGCTTCCTCGTCCAGTCCACCGCCATCAGCTATGGCCGAGGCCTGCGCGTTCGCCCGCCCGAAAGCTTCGCCGCCTTCGCCACCGGGCGCATTCTCGGCATTCCCTATCTCGCCATCGCAACGCTCGCGCTCTGTGGCTTGATGGGCCTGCTTCTTCATCGCACGGTCTATGGCCGCTCGGTTTCGGCCATCGGGCAGAACCAGCGCGCGGCGGGCTTGGCGGGCATTCGCGTCGATCGCGTGCGCTTCCTCACCTATGTCCTGTCGGCGACGCTGGCCGGGCTCTGCGGCGCGGTGCTCGCCGGCTTCTCGGGCGGCTCATCGCTGAATATGGGCGAGGAATATCTTCTGGCGTCCATCGCGGTCGTGGTGGTCGGCGGCTCGTCCGTTTCGGGCGGGCGGTCCAATGTCGCCGGTCTCTGGGGCGCCTCGCTGTTCCTCTATCTCCTCGTCACCATGCTGAACACGTTCGGCGTCGGCGCGGGGCTTCGCCTGCTTCTCACCGGTCTCATCATCATCGCCATCATCACGCTGGCCGGCGATCCCAAGTCCGGCCGCGCCTGAACCCATCCGCCCTTTTCGAGCCCGCCCCATGCTGTACGAAATCTTCGACCCGCGCTTTTCCGAGGTCGCGCTGATCAATGTCACGCTGGAACAGATCCATTCCGGCTGCCGATGGGCGGAGGGGCCGGTCTGGTTCGGCGACGGCAATTCTCTCCTATGGAGCGACATCCCGAACGACCGCATCCTGCGCTGGATTCCCGATGTCGGCACTCATGTCTTCCGCGCGCCGGCAGGCTATACCAACGGCCACACGCGCGACGGCGCGGGGCGGCTCGTCTCCTGCGAGCATGGCGGGCGGCGCGTCACGCGCACGGAGGCCAATGGAGCGATCTCGGTGCTCGCCACGAGCTTTGAGGGCAAGCGGTTGAACTCGCCCAACGACGTCGTCGTCCACCGCGACGGCTCAATCTGGTTTACCGATCCGAACTACGGCATTCGCGATGACTACGAAGGCCACAAGGCCGATCAGGAACAGCCCTGCCAAGGCGTCTATCGCATCGATGCCGCGAGCGGCGAGTTGACGCGCGTGGTGAGCGATTTCGTCCAGCCGAACGGGCTCTGCTTCTCGCCCGACCATTCGCTTCTTTATATCGCCGATTCCGGCGGCAGCCATGATCCCGAGGGGCCGCGTCATATCCGGCGCTTCCGCGTCGAGGGCGCGAGGCTCACGGGCGGCGAGGTTTTTGCCACGATCGACCGAGGCGTGCCGGATGGAATGCGCGTCGATCGCGACGGCCGTCTCTGGTCGAGCGCGGCCGACGGCGTCCATGTCTTCCACCCGGATGGAACGCGGCTTGGCAAGATCCTCGTGCCGGAGGTCGTCGCCAATCTCTGCTTCGGCGGGCCGAAGGGCAACCGGCTCTTCATCGCGGCGACGACCTCGATCTATTCGCTCTATGTGCGCGTGAGCGGCGCCTGACGGGGTGTGCCCTTGCAAACCGTCTCAGGTGAGGCCAATTATAGCCTCACCTGAGACGGAGGCGCGACCCATGCTGGCGATCAACACCATGGCTGAAGTTCTCGGCCTGCCGGGCCGCGAGGCCGCGCCGCTTTCGCCCTTCGGCCTGATATCGCGGATCGAGAGCGGTCTGCCGCTCGGCGCGCTCGACCGCGTGGCGCGTTTGATCGCGCCCGATGATGCGCAGTTCAAATATCGGCTGGTTCCCAAGGCCACCTATGACCGTCGCAAGGGCAGCCATCGCCTGTCCTCCGACGAAGGCGCGCGGCTTGCCCGCGTCGCCCGCGTATGGGGTCTGGCGCTGCATGTCTGGCGTGAAGAGAGCGAAGCACGGGATTTCCTGTTCCGTCCCCATCCGATGCTGGAAGATCGCCGCCCGATCGACATGGTGATCGGCAGCGAGATCGGCGCGGAACTGGTGCTCGATATTCTCGGCCGGCTCGAATATGGCAGCGCCGCGTGACGGCGCAGATCCTCGATCGGACGCTGCAATCCTATCGGATCGGAGACCCCGCCGGCACCTATCCGATCTTCGACGCCACCGGCTCCACCATCGCGCCCGGCCGCTGGAACACGCCGGGCAGCCCGCTGATCTATACAAGCGAGCATTTCGCGACCGCGCTTCTGGAAAAGCTCGTGCATGGCAGCGGCCGCCTGCCCCCGAACCAGCATTTCGTCACCACCACCCTGCCGAGGGGCCTCAGCTACGAGGTCTTCTCGCCGCCCGCCCTACCCGGCTGGGACGTGATGCCGCCGACCGTCAGCAAGGGGTTTGGGGAGCGCTGGTGCGCGGAGCGGCGCAGCGTCCTTCTCTTCGTGCCGAGCGTCGTCGCCCGGCCCGAGCGCAATATCCTGATCAATCCGGCTCATCCCGAGTTCCCGCTGATCGCCGTGAGCCTGCACGAGCCGGTGTTCTGGGACCGCCGTCTGTTTGGGATTTGATGACAAAACCACAGGTTAATAATATAATACAGACTTTCGACCTATGCGAATATACGTAAGTAGATACCGATAGTATCGGGCGTGTCGGTCCTGGCTAAGCAATATAATTCGCGACATTTAGTAGCTCGGTTCCCTCCTTTAAAAAATTTTCACTGATCCAAAGCAATCCTTGCCTCAGTTGAGTTCGGGGCGAGATATGCGTGTTTCTGTGAAGGCCAAGCTGGGTGTATCGTTTGCGACAATTTTGGCGATGCTGGGAGGTGCCGGCTACCTCGGCGTCTCGCGTCTGGGTTATGCCAATGAGGCGATGAAAGGATTCGCGTCAGGCCCCTATGAAGCGTCCCTCAACCTGGGGCAGGCGACCCAGGCCATGCAGGGCATAGGCCGCAGTTTGAACGCTCTCGTCATGGTCAACGATTTGGAGCTGAAAGCCGGGCGCGAGAAATCGATGATCGAGGCGCGCGAAACGATCCTCTCGATCCTCAAGGCCTATCGCGCAGGGCTGGGCACGCAAACCAACGAGGCGACGACCCAGGCCGATCAGGCGCAGGCGGCATTCGATGAATGGTGGGTCGCGGCGCGCCAAACCATCGATCTGTCGAAGCAGAACTCCGTCTCGCGGGCGCTCGACCTCGAAGCGACCACGGGGCGCACGATGGGTGATGCGCTGGTTGCGGCCGTCGGGAAAACGGCCGGGAGCATGGCCGCTGCCCGCTACGATGGTCCGGCTCGCGCCGTTCTTGCCGATCTCTCGCCCGAACTGGAGCGTCTGCGCTTCCTGATGATGAGTGCGGTGGCGGAAAACAAGAAGGACCGCGTCGCACAATTGCAGACGGAGTTCGACGCAACCCTCACCCGCGTCGATGAGCGAATGAGAAGCTACGCTTCGCTGGCCGCCTCTACACCTTATGGCGCCGAAGCCAAGGCCAGCCTCGACCATTGGACGGGCTTCGTTCCCGTGCTCAAGGAGATCTTCACGCTGGGCTCGGTCAACACGGATGCCCAGGCCGTCGAGATCGCCGGCACCAAAATTCGCCCGCAAACCCTGGCGCTGGTCCAGTCCTTCCAGGATATGATCGCATCCGAGAGCCGGAAGGCGGAGGCGATGCGCACGGATATCGAAGACACCTATCTCTCGACACGCACCCTCCTGACCGCACTGGTTCTGGCGGCGCTTCTCGTGGGGGCCGGTGCCGCCAGCTGGATGGCCCTGTCGATCAGCCGGGGCCTGCGGCGCGCGGTGGACCTGTCGGAGGCCATCGGCGCGGGCGACGTGTCCCAGCGGGTCGAGGCCAAGGGGTCGGACGAGGTGGGTGAGCTCCTGCGCTCCATGAACCGCATGGGCGAAAAGCTCTCCACGATCGTCGGCGATATCAGAACCTCGGCCACGCAGGTCGCCTCGGGCTCCACCCAGTCCGCCGCGACGGCCGAGCAGCTGTCCTCGGGCTCCACCGAGCAGGCGGCGGCCTCCGAACAGGCCTCGGCCGCTGTGGAAGAGATGACCGCCAATATCCGCCAGAACGCGGAGAACGCCTCGCAGACGGAAAAGATGGCCAATATCTCGGCCGTCAGCGCCCAGAAGAGCCGCGAGGCCATTGCCGGCTCGCTCCAGGCCATGGAGACGATCGCGGACAAGGTGCGTGTCGTCCAGGAGATCGCGCGCCAGACCGATCTTCTCGCCCTCAACGCCGCCATTGAGGCGGCGCGCGCGGGAGCGCACGGCAAGGGCTTCGCGGTGGTCGCGTCGGAAGTGCGCAAGCTGGCCGAGCGAAGCCAGGCGGCGGCGGCCGAGATCAGCGATCTTTCGGCGGGCACGCTTCAGGTGGCGCAAGACGCCGGGCGTATGTTCAACGATCTCGTGCCCGATATCCAGCGCACGGCGGAACTGGTTTCGGAAATCTCCTCGGCCTGCCGCGAGCAGTCGGTCGGCATCGAGCAGATCAATCAGGCGATCCAGCAGCTCGATCAGGTCACCCAGTCGAATGCCGGGGCCTCCAACGAGATGGCCGCGACGGCCCGCCAGCTTTCGGCGGAAGCCAGCTCGCTCGCCGATGGCGTCGCCTTCTTCAAGGTCGGCGGGGAGATGCGCCGCGGCGCGCCCGAGGGTGCCAAACCCGCCGCCGCGCCCAAGCCCTCGCGGCAGGAGACGGTACACGCGCTCCGCACCCGTGTGAAAGCCTTTGGCGAAACCCATGCCCAGCCGGCCCGCCCGCCAGCGAACCAATCGGCAGGCTTTGCGATGGATATGGGCGGCGACGATACGTTCGAACGCCTGAGCGCCTGATCAACAACCACACAGGGAGCGTCGAAGTCCCTTCTCCCGCGGGAGGAGGGACTTTCGCTTTCGGCGCGGCCGGTTTCGTTTTAGGACGGAGCGTCCCGTCTCGCCGGAGACTTGCCATGTTGCCTGATCGCCAAGCGCAGATTCTGGAACTCGCGCGCCGGCAGGGGCGTGTTCACGTGGAGGACCTGTCGCAGCGCTTCGAGGTCAGCGTTCAGACGATCCGCAAGGATCTGAACGATCTCTGCGAGGGGCGGCTTCTGTCGAGCGTCCATGGCGGAGCCGGGATCGAGCATTGATCGTTTGGGAGGATTTCATGGCGGGCTATGTGCTTGCGATCGACCAGGGCACCACGTCCACCCGCGCCATCGTCTTCGACGATGGGTTCCGCATCGCGGGCGTCGGGCAGCAGGAATTCGCCCAGCATTTCCCGCGTTCGGGTTGGGTGGAGCACGACCCGGAGGACATCTGGCGCACCGTCGTCGCGACGGTCCGCACTGCCCTTTCCGCCGCCTCGCTCTCGGCGGGCGACATCGCGGCCATCGGCATCACCAACCAGCGCGAAACGACCGTGATCTGGGACCGCGCGACCGGCGAGCCGATCCACAACGCCATCGTCTGGCAGGACCGGCGTACCGCTGACATCTGCCGCCAGCTGCGCGAGGACGGCGCGGAGGAGATGGTCACCGCCAAGACCGGCCTCGTCGTGGACCCCTATTTCTCCGGCACCAAGATCGCCTGGATTCTGGACGAGGTGACGGGCGCGCGGGCGCGGGCGGAGGCAGGCAACCTCGCCTTCGGGACGATCGACACGTTCCTTCTATGGCGGCTGACGGGCGGGCGCGTCCACGCGACCGACGCGACCAACGCCGCCCGCACGCTCCTGTTCGACATCGAGGCGAACGACTGGGACGAGGATCTCCTCAAGCTCCTGCGTGTGCCGCGCGCGCTCCTGCCCGAGGTGCGCGACTGCGCGGCCGAGTTCGGCATGACCGATCCCGCCCTATTCGGCACGGCCATCCCGATCCTCGGCATGGCGGGTGATCAGCACGCCGCGACGCTCGGCAATGCCTGTTTCCGGCCTGGCATGACGAAATCGACCTATGGCACGGGCTGTTTTGCCGTTCTCAACACTGGCCGGGTGCGCTGCCATTCCAAGAACCGGCTCCTCTCCACCATCGCCTATCGGCTTGACGGGCAGACGACCTACGCGCTGGAAGGCTCGATCTTCGTGGCAGGGGCCGCCGTGCAATGGCTGCGCGACGGGTTGAAGCTCATGGAGCGGGCCGAGCAGTCCGGCCCCATGGCGGCCAAGGCCAGCGAGACGGAAGACGTTTATCTCGTGCCGGCCTTCGTGGGTCTCGGCGCGCCCTGGTGGGACGCGGAGGCGCGCGGCGCGATCTATGGGCTGACCCGCAACACGGGGCCGAACGAGTTCGCCCGCGCCGCGCTGGAATCGGTCTGCTTCCAGACGGCCGATCTTCTAGGGGCCATGGGGCGCGATTGGCAGGGCGACGGAGACCGCGTCCTGCGCGTCGACGGCGGCATGGTGGCGAGCGACTGGACCATGCAGCGCCTCGCCGACATCCTGAACGCGCCGGTGGACCGGCCCGTGGTTCTGGAGACGACGGCGCTCGGCGCCGCCTGGCTCGCGGGCCACAAGGCGGGCGTCTGGCCGGGGCAGGATGGGTTCGCGGCCAGCTGGCATCTGGAGCGCCGCTTCGAGCCCGCTATGTCGGCGGTGGAGCGCGGCCGCAAGCTGACCGGCTGGGCCGACGCGGTTCGGCGCACGCGCACGAGCTGACGGAATGAGGCACAGGGTCGGGGCCAAGAGTGCGAGCGGCGTCTATCGCTGACGCCCCTCCTCTGCGCGGTGGCTCGCACCTCGACTTGCCCTCTGCCCACACCTGCCTCTAGCGTCCGCGCCATCCGATTCCCGGACCGGCCGCAAGCCGGCTCTGACGCGAGGAACTGCCTTGAACGTTTTCGACGGTCACAACGACGCCCTTCTGCGCATCTACAACGACCCGACGCCTGCGGCCTTCGAGGCCTTTCTGAAGGGTGGCTCCTCGGCCCATATCGACCTGACGAAAGCGCGCGCGGGCGGTCTCGTCGGTGGCCTCTTCGCGATCTTCCCGCCCTCGCCCATGGCGAGCGGTCTGTCCGATCTCATGGGCGGGGCGGGCTATGATCTGCCGCTGCCCGATCCCCTGCCCCATCCCACCGGTGCGGACGCGACGATCGCCATGGCTTCCATCCTCCTGCGCCTGGAAGCGGCGTCGAAGGGTGGGCTGACCGTCTGCCGCAGCGTCGCCGAGATCGAATCGGCTGTTGCGCGGGGCAGTCTGGCCGCCGTTCTGCATATCGAGGGCGCGGAGGCGATCGACCCCGACCTCTATATGCTCGACGTGCTCTATGCCGCGGGCCTGCGTTCGGTCGGCATGGTCTGGAGCCGGCACAACCATTTCGCCCATGGCGTGCCCATGCGCTTTCCCTCCTCGCCCGACACCGGACCGGGTCTGCTCGAACCCGGCAAGCGGCTGGTGAAGCGCTGCAACGAGCTGGGCGTTCTGCTCGATCTCTCGCATCTCAACGAGCGTGGCTTCTGGGACGTGGCCGAACTCTCCGACGCGCCCCTCGTCGCCACCCATTCCAATGTCCATGCGCTCTGCCCGGTCAGCCGCAATCTGACCGATGCGCAGCTGGATGCCGTCGCGCGCTCGCAGGGCGTGGTGGGGCTGAACTTCGCCACCGCCTTCCTGCGCGAGGACGGGCGCATGGAGTCCGACACGCCGCTGGACACGATGCGCCGCCATCTCGACGCGCTGCTGGAGCGGCTGGGCGAGGACGGCGTGGCGCTCGGCTCGGATTTCGACGGCGCGACGATCCCCGACGCGATCGGCTCGGCGGCCGGTCTCCCTCGCCTGATCGAGCATCTCTCGGCTGCCGGCTACAGCGACGCGCTTCTGGAAAAGATCGCCCTGCGCAACTGGCTCTTGGTTCTGGGCCGGACGTGGAAAGCGTGACAACCGTGTCCACAGCTTGTGCACTGAAAGCGCTTGCCGTCGCTTTGGGCATCGCATAGCCTCCTCACTGATAAGCGCGCCGAGCCATAGCGCCAGCGCGCTGCTTCTCTCCTCGCACCCGAAGAGGTCGCCCGTGTCGCTTCACCGCTCTCGCTCGCTGGCTCGTCGCCTTGCCGCCGGCACCATCCTTTTGGGCGCTCTGGCGCTGGCGCAAGGCGCGTCTGCCGCGACCCCGGCGGACACGCTGGTGATCGCCAACGGCATCGACGACATGAAGTCGCTCGATCCGGCCGAAAGCTTCGAGTTCGCCGGCCAGGACCAAATCAACAATATCTACGAGACGCTGGTCGAGATCGATCCGCAGACGCTGAAGCCCATTCCGGGTCTGGCCTCCAGCTGGTCGGTCAGCGATGACGGTCTTACCTACACGTTCAAGATGGCCGAGGGGCGCAAGTTCGCCTCGGGCAATCCGGTGACCGCCGAGGACGCGGCCTTCTCGCTCCAGCGCGTGGTGAAGCTCGACCAGACACCGGCCTTCATTCTCACCCAATTCGGCCTGACAAAGGACAATGTGGAGCGGACGGTGAAGGCGGTGGACGCCTCGACGCTCCAGATCGTCACCGACAAGCCCTATGCCCCGTCCTTCCTCTACAACGCGCTGACCGCCGAGGTCGGCTCGATCGTCGACAAGGCCGTGGTGATGGAACATGCCGGCGAGGACTACGGCAACGCCTGGCTCGACACGCATTCGGCCGGCTCGGGCGCCTATGTGCTGCGTGCCTGGAAGCCCAACGAATCCGTGGTGCTCGACGCCAACCCCAATTTCAACCACGAGGTCGCGATGAAGCGCGTCTTCGTACGCCATGTGGTGGAGCCCGCGACGCAGCTGCTTCTGCTTCAGAAGGGCGATGTGGACGTCGCCCGCAATCTGGGGCCGACCGACATCGCCTCGGTCGAGAAGGACCCCAATCTCAAGGTCCAGACCGAGCTGCGCGGACAGGTCTATTATCTCTCGGGCAATCAGAAGGACGAGATCCTCTCCAAGCCCAAGGTCATGGAAGCGATCAAATATCTGATCGACTATGACGGCATCACCAGCCAGCTTCTGAAGGGCCAGGAACAGACGCACCAGTCCTTCCTGCCCGCCGGCTTCCTCGGCGCGATCGAGGACAAGCCCTTTAAGCTCGACGTGGCGAAGGCCAAGGCGCTTCTGGCCGAGGCCGGCTATCCCGACGGCTTCGAGACCGAAATCCTGATCCGCAACGAGAAGGAGCGCGTGGACATCGCGCAGGCCATTCAGGGCACGCTCGCCCAGGCCGGCATCAAGGCGTCGCTGCGCTCGGTGACGGGCGCGGAGGCGCTGTCGATCTACCGCGCGCGCAACCACAAGCTGACGCTTCAGACCTGGGGCCCGGACTACCCGGACCCGCAGACCAACGCCTCGGTCTTCGCCGCCAATGCCGACAATTCGGACGCGGCCGCGCTGGTCGGCAATCTCGCTTGGCGCAACGCCTATGCCGCGACCGAAACGACGCCGATGGTCGCCGCCGCCGTGGTGGAGAAGGACGAGGCCAAGCGCGCCAAGCTCTATGAGGACATGCAGCGCCACGAGCAGATGGCCTCGCCGATCGCGGTCCTGTTCCAGCGCTCCGAGCAGCCGGCGCTGCGCAAGGGCGTCGACGGCTTCAAGACCGGCAGCGCCGTCGCCTCGGCCTTCTACTGGACCGTCACCAAGACGGCGCAGTAATCCGCGTGCTTCGATCAACCCCGGAGGCGGGCCTTTGAGCCCGCCCGTTCTGGACGAGCCGGCGCTGCACGGCGCCCGCTCGGGCCTGCGCTCCTTCGGCGTGCCGCGCTTCGTTTCGCGCGGCGCGAGCCTCCTGTTCAGTCTCCTGCTGACGCTGTTCGGCCTGCTCTTCGTCACCTTCCTGATCGCGCGCGTCGTGCCGGTCGATCCGGTTCTGGCGGTGGTGGGCGACCGCGCGACGCAGGCGCAGTACGACGCCGCGCGCATCTCGCTCGGCCTCGACCAGCCCCTGCCCGTGCAGTTCGTCCGCTATCTCGGCGATGTCGTGACGGGCGATCTCGGCCGCTCGAACCTGACCTCGCGCCCGGTGGTCGAAGACATCGCCTCGGCCTTTCCCGCCACGCTGGAACTTGCCACGCTCGCGACGCTGATCGGCGTTCTCGTCGGCGTTCCGGCGGGGGTCATCGGTGCGGTGCATCAGGGGCGCTGGCCCGATCAGACGATCCGCGTCGTCGGGCTGCTCGGCTATTCCATGCCGGTCTTCTGGCTCGGCCTGATCGCGCTTCTCCTGTTCTACGGGCATCTGGGATGGGTCGGTGGCCCGGGCCGGCTCGATGTGTCCTATGAACTCGCCTACGAATTCGACGTGACACCCGTCACCGGTTCGATCCTGATCGACTCCGCCCTGTCGGGCGCGTGGGACGTGTTCCGCAACGCCCTGTCGCATCTCATCCTGCCGGCGCTCGTGCTCGGCTATTTCTCGCTGGCCTATATCTCGCGCATGACGCGCTCCTTCATGCTGGAGCAGCTCTCGCAGGATTATGTGACCACGGCCCGCGTCAAGGGCGTGTCGGAGCGCCGTGTCGTCTGGGTCCATGCGCTCGGAAACGCCATGGTGCCGCTCGTCACGGTGATCGCCCTGTCCTATGCCGCGCTTCTGGAGGGCTCGGTCCTGACCGAAACCGTCTTCGCTTGGCCCGGCCTTGGGCTCTATATCACGCAGGCGCTGTTCGCCGCCGATTTCAACGCCGTGCTCGGCGGAACGCTGGTGATTGGCGCGGTCTTCGTCGTCCTCAACATCCTGTCCGACCTCGTCTATACGCTGGTCGATCCGAGGGCGCGATGAGCGGGGCCGCCCCAACTTCCGGCTGGCGCGGCTGGCTCACCACGGATACGCCGCGCTCGCGGCTTCAGGCGCGCGCCGTCTCGCTGTTTCAGGGATGGCGCATTCTCAGCGGCAATCCACTGGCGATGATCGGCCTGTTCTTGATCGCGCTGCTTCTCTTGATGGCGGCCTTCGCGCCGCTTCTGGCGACTGACGATCCCAACGTGCAGAATCTCGGCACCCGCCTTCTGCCGCCCGGTTCCGGCCATTGGCTGGGCACGGACGAGCTGGGGCGCGATGTCTGGAGCCGCCTCGTCTACGGCTCGCGCGTCACGCTTTATGTCGTCGCGCTGGTGGTGCTCACCGCGCCCGTGCTCGGCCTCGTGATCGGCACGGTCGCGGGCACGCTGGGCGGCTGGACCGACCGCGTGCTCATGCGCATCACCGATATTTTCCTCGCCTTTCCCCGCCTCGTGCTGGCGCTCGCCTTCGTGGCGGCGCTCGGGCCGGGTATCGAAAATGCGGTTCTCGCCATCGCCCTCACGGCCTGGCCGCCCTATGCGCGCGTGGCGCGTGCCGAAACACTGACGGTGCGCCGTTCCGACTATATCGCGGCCGCCCGGCTCCAGGGCGCGGGGACGCTGCGCATCATCACCGGCCATATCATGCCCATGTGCCTGTCCTCTGTGATCGTGCGCATCACGCTCGACATGGCCGGCATCATCCTGACCGCCGCCGGCCTCGGGTTTCTGGGCCTCGGCGCGCAGCCGCCGCTCGCCGAATGGGGCGCGATGATCTCGTCGGGCCGGCAATATCTCCTGACCCATTGGTGGGTCGCGACCATTCCCGGCATCGCCATTCTCCTTGTCAGTCTCGCCTTCAATCTGTTGGGCGATGCCTTGCGCGACATTCTCGATCCGCGGAGCGGCCAGCAATGAGCGTGTCCTCTCTCCCCGGTGCGCCGCTTCTGGAGGTGCGCAATCTCAAGGTCGGCTTCGACACGAGGCGCGGCCTCGTGGAGGCCGTGCGCGGCATTTCCTTCGATGTCGGGCGCGAACGGGTCGCCGTGGTCGGCGAGTCCGGTTCGGGCAAGTCGATGACGGGGCGCGCGATCCTGCGCCTCGTGCGCTCGCCCGGCCATGTCGCAGCCGATCGTCTGGCCTTTCGCGGCACGGACCTCCTGGGCCTGTCCGAGAAGGACATGCGGGCCGTGCGCGGCGGGCGCATCGCCATGGTGATGCAGGACCCGAAATACTCGCTGAACCCGGTCATGCGGATCGACCGGCAGTTGAGCGAGGCGCTGCGCGCCCATGGGCGCATCTCCTCGGCGGAGGCGCGCCGCCGCATGATCGCGATGCTGGAGGACGTGCAGATCCGCGATCCCGAGCGCGTCTTGCGCGCCTATCCGCACGAGCTTTCGGGCGGTATGGGCCAGCGCGTGATGATCGCCATGATGCTGATCCCCGAGCCCGAGCTTCTGATCGCCGACGAGCCGACCTCAGCGCTCGACGTCACGGTGCAGCTCGAAGTCCTGCGCATTCTGGACGGTCTCGTGCGCGGGCACGGCATGGGGCTTCTCTTCATCAGCCACGATCTGCGCCTCGTCTCGACCTTCTGCGACCGAGTTCTCGTGATGTATCGCGGGCGCATCGTGGAGGAGATCGCGGCCGACCGGCTGTCCGAGGCGCGCCATCCCTACACGCAGGGGCTTCTAGCCTGCCTGCCGCGCATCGGCGGCGGCCACGCGAGCCTGCCGACGCTCGACCGCAGACCCGAATGGCTGAACGCATGAGTGAGACGCCCCGCATCGAAGCCCGCGACCTCGTGGTGACGCTGGGCGAAGGCCGCAGCCGCGTCCACGCCGTGAAGGGCGTGTCCTTTCAGGTGGCGCCAGGCGAGTCCTTCGGCCTTGTCGGCGAATCCGGCTCGGGCAAATCCACGATCCTGCGCGCCATCTGCGGCCTTGCGCCGATCTCGTCCGGCGAGGTTCTGGTGGATGGCGAGAGGCTGGGGGCCAAGCGCGACAAGCGCTTCGCCGCTCGCGTCCAGATGGTGTTTCAGGACCCCTATGGCTCGCTTCATCCGCGCCACACGATCGACCGCATCCTATCCGAGCCGCTTTCGATCCACGGGCTGAAGGACCGGGACCGGCGCGTTCTCCAGGCCCTGTCGGATGTCGGGCTCGACCCGGCCTTCCGCTTTCGCCTGCCGCATCAGCTTTCGGGCGGCCAGCGCCAGCGCATCGCCATCGCCCGCGCCTTGATCCTGGAGCCTGCCGTCCTCCTGCTGGACGAGCCGACATCCGCGCTCGATGCCTCGATCCAGGCCGAAGTCCTGAACCTTCTGACGCGCCTGCGCGCCGAGCGGCAGCTGACCTATCTTTTCGTCAGCCATGATCTCGCGGTGGTCGATCACATGTGCGAGCGCCTTCTCGTCATGCGCGGCGGCGAGGCGGTGGAAGCCTTGGAGGAAGGCCGCCTCGCGACGCGGGACGTGCGCTCGGACTATGCGCGGGCGCTGATGACAGCGAGCGACGGGTTCGTACGTCCGCAGTCTGGCCCTGGTTCGCCTGTGGGATAATCCGCAAGGACAGCTTTAGCACCTCGTCAACCATCCCGCGTCAGGATGCGCGGGCTGGTTCGGCGTCGAGGGAGCCCTGATGGAAAGTGTTTCGCTCCTGATGCGGGAGGCCGCCGACGCGCTTCTGGACGCGCTTCTGGTGCTTCTCCTGCCCGCTCTCGCGTTCGCGCTTCTGTCGTTGGCGGTGAAGCGACGCCGGGCGGTGGCGGATGCGTTTCGCGCCAGCCCGGAAATGGGCACGAATCTCTTCATTCATCTGTTCGACGCGCTGACGATCGGCCCGCTTCTGGCGATCTTCGCGACTTGGGGCGACGGGTTGGCCCGTGCGCATGGATGGCAGCTCGTTTCCCCCGCCTTCTGGGATGCGCTCGGGGTTCCTGTTCTCGTGGCCGCTCTTGCGGTGTTCTGCGGCGATGTCGTCGGCTACTGGCGGCATCGGCTGGAGCATAGCTGGCTGCTCTGGCCCTCCCATGCCGTGCATCACAGCGACACGGAAATGACCTGGCTCACCCTGTCGCGCTTCCATCCGATCAACCGCATCACCACGACGGCGATCGACGGAGCCGTGCTCGTCGCGCTCGGCTTCCCGCCCTATGCCGTCATCGCCAACGCCCTCGTGCGCCACTACTACGGCTATTTCGTCCATGCCGACCTGCCCTGGACCTATGGCCCGCTCGGGCGCATCTTCGTCTCGCCCGCCATGCACCGCTGGCATCACGCGCTGGATCGCCGGGCCTTCCATACGAACTACGCCACGGTCTTCTCCTGCCTTGACGTCTGGTTTGGGACCTATCGCGTGCCCGGCCCCTGCACCGCGCCCCTCGGCGTCACCGACACGATGGCGCCGGGCGCGTTCGGGCAGATCGCCCATCCGTTCAAGCGCTCGTCCTACCGACGCTGGAAGGTGAAGAAACCGGCGAAATCGCCGGCGGACAGGTCGCCGCCGCGCCCATACGAGGTCTGATCTCAGGCACCTGCTGAAGGGCGCTCGTCAGGCGTCGCAGGGCATGATGCCTTCGTCCTCGCCCTCTTCCTGCCCGACCATTTCGACGATCTCGTCCGTATCGAACTGATCGGTTTCCAGCCCGTCCGGGCTGGCGAGGTTCGTCCAGCCCATCTCCTCCACGAAGACGGCATGGCGCAGGCGGCGCGCCGCGCGCACGAGATCGGGATGGTGATGGCGGTTGGCAGCGTCCAGGACGGTCAGCATTCGAAGGTTCCCCATAAGATAGGGTGACATTCGCAAAGGCTTCCGGCCCCCGGCAGTTCGGATATCCGAACCTTGACATCACTCGATCAGTCCGAGCCGGAAGGCCGCGACCACGGCCTGCACGCGCCTTCCGACGCCGAGCTTTTGGCGCAGATGCTTCATATGGCGCTCCACGGCGCGCCGGCTGATGCCGAGGATGGCACTGATTTCCCAGTCCGTCTTGCCCTCGATCAGCCAGAGCAGGCATTCGCGCTCGTGCACTGTGAGCCGCACGGAGGGAACGCCCGCTCCGTCCTGCGCGATGACGATGCCGCGATTGGCGGCGGTGGCGGCCAGAAACAGAAGCGCCGTCGAGGCTTGCGGCGAGGTGTCCAGCCGATCGCCCGAGAAGCTGACGGCGATCTTCAACCCGTCCAGCGTGAACTGCGGAATGGTCATGCCATGCGACAGGCCGAATTCGGAGGCTTCCTGCAGAATGCGCTGACCGACGCCCGTCGCCCGCGCGCTGTCCCAGCGCAGCGGCTCGATGCGCGTGCGCGCATGTTCGATCGCGGGGTCGTCTTGGACATAATGCCGGGCGAATAGCGCTTGGCCCATTCGCTCGGCCAGGTTCCCGCCAGCACATAGTCCAGCTGGTCGCGCGGGCGCACGGTGCCATTGGGCACGATCCCGACCAGATGCGAGGTCACGCCCATCGGCTCGCTGACCTTGCGAACCGCCTCTTCCAGATCGGCCTTGGTCCGGCAGGCCTCGAAACTCTTCATCAGCGCATGGGTGTCGGCCAGAAGATTCTGCGAAGCGCGTTTCAAGGAAGCCATCGTCTTGAAGGGAGGACGGGAGCCGGCCTTACACGTCGTGCGCGAGGTTCGGCCTGCCGTGGAACCCACGACAAGGCCTCTTTTGGGGGCAGGATAAGGTCTGATGCAAGGGGCGTTCTGTCCGTTCTGGTTGTGTCGTGACGGAGGCCGCGCGATGAGACCGATTGTGGTGGGGAAACGATTCAGACCCGTTACGGTCAACGTTTCGGAAATAGACGGCCTTTTAGCTTTCGGGGCATGAAGAGACATGTCACGCGTCTTCTCCCCCTCGTCGCTGCACTGGCTCTGGCCGGCTGTGCCTCCGTGCCGCGAAACACCGCCAATAGCTGCGCCATCTTCGCGCAGCGCGACGGGCTTTGGACCGACTGGCGAGGCGACGCCCAGCGCGCCTCCGCTGAATCCGGCGTGCCCGTCGCCGTGTTGATGGCGACCATTCAGGCCGAGTCGAATTTCGACGCCCATGCCCGCCCGCCGCGCCGCTGGTTCCTCGGCTTCATTCCGGTCGGGCGCATTTCCTCGGCCTATGGCTTCGCGCAGGCGCTCGATGGAACCTGGACGGAATACCAAACGCGCACCGGCCGCTACGGCGACCGGCGCAACAATTTCGCCGACGCGATCCGCTTCATCGGCTGGTATCACGCTGAGAGCGCGCGCCGTCTCGGCATCGCCAAGGACGACGCCTACCGGCTTTATCTCGCCTATCATTCCGGCCATGTGGGCTATGAGAAGGGCGTCTGGCGCGGGCGCGCGGAGGCGCTGCGTGGGGCCAAGCGGGCGCAGGACATGGCCCGCCGCTATGCCGCGCAGCTGCGCCAGTGCCGGGGCTGACGGGCCTACTGGAAGTCGAAGGCCGAGAGGCCGCGCGCCATGCCGTCGAGCCCGAGCGGGCGGGTGAGCGGCGGCTCGGCGCGCGACAGGCAGGCCGCTCGCTCGCACAGGCGGCAGGCCGTGCCGATTCCGGTCGCGGCCAGCTCTCCGGGTTTTGCGCCCGCCGGTAGCCGGTCGGCATAGGCAACGCCCTCGCAGCGCTCGGCTTCACAGCCGAGGAGCAGGACTGTCCGGCGCGGACGCTCGCCAAAGCCGGCGTTGAGCCCGTCCAAGGTGCGGGCGACCGCGAGAAAGCGCGCCCCATCGGGCGTTTCCACGAGTTCGGCCAGCGTCTCGCCGGGTCTCATGAAGGCGGCATAGCTCGGCAGGCGCGGACAGGCGCCGCCGAAGCGGATCAGCGGAAAACCGCTGGCGCCGAGCCGCCGCAATCGGTTTCCCGCATGGTCGATTTCGAGGAGAAAGAACGGCGGCCCGGCCTCGCCAGGCCGCGCCAGCGTCGCCAGCCGCTCGGCCGCCTGCCCCCACGACACGCGAAAGCGAGCGGCGAGAACATCGATGTCATAGCGAACCGCCACGGCCGCCCGCAGAAACGGCGTATAGGGCATGGCCAGCGCATGGGCAGCGTAGCGCCCGATCTCGAAGCGCATCAGCCGGCGCGCCTCCTCGCTCGACAGCGAGAGGTCGGCCAGCTCCTCCGAGATCGTATCGCGCAGGCGCAGGAGCACGGCTTCCAGCGCCGTCTCATGCAGCTGATCGATCCCGGACAGGCGCTCGGACAGGAACAGGCGCTGCGAATGCCGATCGTAGCGCCGCCGCCAGATCGGCATGGCGGAGGCCGGCAGGATGCGAATGGCGATCCCGTGCTCGCGCCGCAGCCAAGCCTTCAGCGCGGCGAAGAGATCGTCGCGCGGCTCCAGCTCCTGTCCGAAGGCCTCGACCGCCGCTTCCACCCGCGCGAAATGATGCGCCCGTCGCTCGAGAACTTCGCGCACCTCGTCGGCGGGCAGCCGCGCGCCGGCCAGAAGCGAGGCTCGCCCCTCACGCGCCAGGAGGTCGCCGAGATCGGACAGGCGCTCGGCCTGCTCGCGATAGGCCTGATGCAGCTTCAGGACGGCTCGCGCCACATTGGGCGCGGACGCCGCGAGATCGGCGATCTCGGTGTCGCTGGCAAGCTCCGCCGAGATCAGCGGGTCGGCGAAGGCTTGCCGCAGCGCTGGCAGGAGCCCGCCCTCCTCGTCGAACTCCTCCGCTTCGATCCGATAGACCGTCGATAGCTTGAGCAGAAGCTGGACGGTGAGCGGGCGCTGGTTGCGCTCGATCAGGTTGAGATAGGAGGGCGAGATTCCGAGATCGGCCGCCATGGCCGTCTGGCTGAGGCTTTTGGTGAGGCGCAGACGCCGAATGCGCGGTCCCGCGAAGATCTTCTGCTCGGCCATTCGTCACAATCCTTGACCGCCTGATCGCTCCCAGATTGGTCAAGGTTTTGACAGATTGACAAGAGGAGCCTGTCAAAGCCGCGACAGGTTTTCCCGATTTACGACCGGTTTCCGGTGGGTTCGGATCGACGCAGCGCAGCAATCTGTCAAAATCACTCCCATCGGCAGTCGCTTGAACAGCCTCGCCCGATGACGATGGGAGACAGTTATGACCGATTTTTACAAGCTCGTTCCCGCGGCCCCGAAGGGTCGCTTCGACGGCATCACGCGTCCCTATGCCGTGGCCGATGTGGAGCGCCTGCGCGGATCGGTCGAGATCCGCTACAGCCTGGCCGAGCGCGGCGCGAACCGGCTTTGGGATCTCCTGCGCAGCGAGGATTTCGTCAATGCGCTGGGCGCCGTCACCGGCAACCAGGCGATGCAGATGGTCCGCGCCGGCCTGAAGGCGATCTATCTCTCCGGCTGGCAGGTCGCCGCCGACGCCAACACGGCCTCCGCCATGTATCCCGACCAATCGCTCTACCCCGCCAATGCCGCGCCCGAGCTCTGCCGGCGCATCAACCGCACCTTGCAGCGCGCCGACCAGATCGAACATGCCGAAGGCGAGGGTCTTTCGGTCGATACATGGTTCGCCCCGATCGTGGCGGATGCGGAAGCCGGTTTCGGTGGCCCGCTCAACGCGTTCGAGATCATGAAGGCCTTTATCGAGGCGGGCGCGGCGGGCGTCCATTTCGAGGATCAGCTGGCCTCTGAGAAGAAGTGCGGCCATCTCGGCGGCAAGGTCCTGATCCCGACCGCCGCCCATATCCGCAATCTCAACGCCGCGCGCCTCGCCGCCGACGTCATGGGCGTGCCGACGCTGGTGGTCGCGCGCACCGACGCGGAGGCCGCCAAGCTGCTGACCTCCGATATCGACGAGCGCGACCGCCCCTTCGTGGACTACGACCAAGGCCGCACGGCGGAGGGCTTCTTCCATGCGCGCAACGGGCTGGAGCCCTGCATCGCGCGCGCCATCGCCTATGCGCCCCATGCCGATCTCATCTGGTGCGAGACGTCGAAGCCCGATCTCGATCAGGCGCGTCGCTTCGCGGAGGGCGTGCACAAGGTCCATCCCGGCCAGATGCTCGCCTATAATTGCTCGCCCTCCTTCAACTGGCGGCGCAATCTGGACGAGGCGACCATCGCGCGCTTCCAGCGCGAACTGGGGGCCATGGGCTACAAGTTCCAGTTCATCACGCTGGCCGGCTTCCACCAGCTGAACCACGGCATGTTCACGCTCGCCAGCGGCTACCGCGACCGGCAGATGGCCGCCTATAGCGAGTTGCAGGAAGCCGAGTTCGCTTCCGAAGCGCAAGGCTACACGGCCACGCGCCACCAGCGCGAAGTCGGCACCGGCTATTTCGACGCCGTCGCGCTCGCCATCGGCGGCGGGGCGTCGTCCACCACTGCCATGGGCGAGTCGACCGAGCACGGTCAGTTCCGCGCGGCCGCCGAATAATCTCCCCTTTCCTCACGATTTCACGAAGGATCACGACCATGTTCGTTCTCGAAGGCACCGACCCGCGCCAGCCCGCTTTCCCCATCGAGCCCCAGCGTCTGCGCACCCGCGTCCGCGAGCGGGCCGAGGAACAGGCGGTCACGCTGACCGACGCCCAGAAGGCAGCCATCCGCACCCTCGCCAATGAGCTGCACCGGCTCAACCAAGCCGTCATGGAGGCGGTCGCCAGCGGCGTCTCGATCGAGTTCGTTCGCGGCTCGCGCCATCATGGCGGCGAAGGCTCGTTCGGCGACCTGCTGATCCCGCGCATCACCGGCGCCAACTGAACATCGGCCGGCGGCTGGAGCTTTCAGCCGCCTTCGATCGCCCTGGATGATCCGCCCGTTCGCGATGGCCTGTCCGCCGCGAGCGGGCGGATCAGTGAATATGCGCCGCGTTCGAGACCCGAACCGCGACGCCATCCCCTGCCATTTACACGATGCGTCCTGTCCGCTAGGTGCCGGGAATCGAATACCGGTCGCAGCCTACCCGGTCAAAACAAGGACAAGCTCGTGAGGACACTCGTCGTCTGTTCAGGCGGCCTCGATTCCGTTTCGCTGGCCCATCAATGCGCGGCCGAGGGCCATCTCGGCGCACTCGTCACCTTCGACTACAAGCAGCGCCATGCCTGCGAGATCGACTATGCGCGCGAAGCCGCCGCGCGGCTCGGTGTGCCCTTTCATCTCATCGACATCGGCCCGATCGGCGCGGTGCTGACGGGTTCGGCGTTGACCGACGATGTGGCCGTGCCCGAAGGGCACTATGCCGAGGAGACGATGAAGGCGACGGTGGTTCCCAACCGCAACGCCATCATGCTCACCATCGCTTTCGGGCTGGCGGCGGCGCAGGGGATGGATCGGGTGGCGCTTGCCGTTCATGGCGGCGATCACTTCATCTACCCGGACTGCCGGCCCGGCTTCATCGACGCGTTCCGCGCCATGCAGGCGGCGGCGCTGGACGGCTATGCCCAGGTCGCCCTGTCGGCGCCCTTCGTGGATCGCACCAAGGCCGACATCGTGACGGCGGGCGCGCGCGTCGGCACGCCCTTCGAGCGGACATGGTCCTGCTACAAGGGCGGCGATGTCCATTGCGGGCGCTGCGGCACCTGCGTCGAGCGGCGCGAGGCCTTTCATCTGGCCGGTGTCGAGGACCCGACGGTGTATGCCGACCCGGACTTTTGGCAGGCGGCCGTCGCGGCAAGGGCGGGCTGATGTACCGGATCACCAAGATGTTCGATTTCTCCGCCTCGCATCAGCTGGCGGGCCTCCCCGAGGATCACCCCTGCTCGCGCCTTCATGGGCACAATTACGTGGTGGAGATCGAACTCTCCGGCGAGACCCTGAACCCGCATGGCTTCGTGCGGGATTACCGGGAGTTGTCGGAGCTCAAACGCTATATCGACGAGCGCTTCGATCATCGCCATCTGAACGAAGTGCTCGGCCATGATCATGTGACGGCCGAGACGCTGGCGCGCCATTTCTTCGAATGGTGCTCCGAGCGCTTTCCCGAAATCAGCGCCGCGCGGGTGAGCGAAACGCCCAAGACCTGGGCGGAGTATCGCCCGTGAGCGCGGAAGCCGTCATTCGCGTCAGCGAGATCTTCGGGCCGACCATTCAGGGCGAAGGCGTGCTGATCGGCGAGCCGACGGTCTTCGTGCGCTCGGGCGGCTGCGATTATCGCTGCGTCTGGTGCGACACGCTTCATGCCGTGGACCCAGCCTATCGCGAGGAATGGCGACCGCTCGGAACGGACGAAATCTGGCGCTATGTCGAAGCTCTCTCTGGCGGCCAGCCGCTGACGGTCTCGCTGTCGGGCGGCAATCCCGCGATCCAGCCCTTCGGCCCGTTGATCGAGCGCGGGCGCGCGGCGGGCTATCGCTTCGCGCTGGAAACGCAGGGCTCGGTGGCCAAGCCCTGGTTCGCCGACCTGAGCACGCTGATCCTTAGCCCCAAGCCGCCGTCGAGCCGGATGGAAACGGATTGGGCCGCGTTCGATGCCTGTCTGTCGGCGGCGGGAAGCGCGCCGCGTACAGTGTTGAAGATCGTCGTCTTCGACGAGGCGGACTACGCCTATGCGAAGGACGCAGGAGCGCGCTATCCGCACCTCTCCCTTTTTCTTCAGCCCGGCAATCCGGTAGGGCCAGCCCAGACGGAAAGTTCCGAGGTCGATCTGGAGGCCAATCTGGATCGGATGCGCTGGCTGGTGGAGCGCACCTTGGAAGACGGCTGGTTCGCGCCGCGCATTCTGCCCCAGCTTCACGTTCTCCTGTGGGGCAACCGGAAGGGCGTCTAACCCTTCCGGCGGCCGGCCGCTCAATCGTCCGACAGCTTCACCACGAGCTTGCCGAAATTCTCGCCTTCGAGGAGGCCGATAAAGGCCTTCGGTGCGTTTTCGAGCCCTTCCACCACATCCTCGCGGAAGCGCACGCGGCCCTCCTTCACCCAAGGACCCATCTCGGCCATGAACTCGGAGAATTCCGGTCCGTAGTGATCGCCGATGATGAAGCCCTGCATCCGGATGCGCTTCTTGAGAAGCGTGCCCATCAGGAGCGGCATCCGATCCGGGCCTTCGGGCGGGCGCTCGCTGTTATAGCCCGCGATGAGGCCGCAGATCGGCACGCGGGCATGGACGTTCAGAAGCGGCAGAACCGCATCGAACACCGCGCCGCCGACATTTTCGAAATAGACGTCGATCCCGTCAGGCACGGCGGCTTTCAGCTTTTCGGCAAACTGGGGATCGCGCCGGTCGATGCAGGCGTCGAAGCCGAGCTCGTCGGTGACGAAGCGGCATTTTTCCTCGCCGCCCGCAATGCCCACGACCCGCGCGCCCTTGAGCTTGGCCACCTGCCCGACCACGGAGCCGACCGCGCCGCTGGCGGCCGCGACCACCACGGTCTCGCCGACCTTGGGCTCGCCGATCTTGAGCAGGCCATGCCAAGCGGTGAAGCCCGGCATACCAAGAACGCCCAAGGCATAGGACGGGCGCGTCAGGTCGGCTGGCAGCTTGCGCAAGGAGGATGCGGGCACGACCGAGCGCTCCTGCCAGCCACCGAAGGCCAGAACGAGATCGCCTTCCTTGAAATTCCCATCGCGCGAGGCTTCCACGCGCCCGACCGTCGCCCCGCCCAGAGCCTCGCCGATCTGGAACGGCTCGGCATAGGAGGGCGCGTCGCTCATGCGCCCGCGCATGTACGGATCGAGCGAAAGATAGAGATTGCGGATGGCGACCTGACCTTCGTCTGGATCAACGGCCGGCCCGGTCTCCAATCGAAAATCGCCCGAGACCGGCGCGCCCTTGGGGCGCGAGGCGAGAACGATGCGGCGGGATTGCTGAGCGGTCATCCGTAGATCTCCAAGTGGTTCGGAAGGCCCTATCTGGAGAATGCATCATGGGTTTTCATCCCCGCCGATGACGATCTGGCCGCCTGATCAAGCCATCTGAAGCCTGTCCGCTTCGCAGACGGGAGGCAGCATTTGCCTGGATTCATCGCGCCGCGCCGCGCAGACCGGCATCAGGGAGGCGGCGAGCGCGGATTTGGGAACGGGATGGCCGAAGCGGTAGCCCTGAAAGCGGGCGCAGCCCGCCGCGCGCGACATCTGGAAATCCTCGTCCGTCTCGATCCCCTCGGCCACGACCGACAGTCGCAGCGCGCGAGCGATTTCGAGCACGGCGGCGACGAAGATGCGCGACACCGGATCGTCCGCCATGCGGGAGATATAGGAGCGGTCGATCTTCACGATATCGACCGGAAGGGTGCGCAGATAATTGAACGTGCAATGACCCGTCCCGAAATCATCCAGCGCGATCGCGATGCCGAGCGTGCGCAAGGACTGGATGCGGCCGAGCACCTCGGGCGTCGAAAGCAGCGAGACATTCTCGGTGATCTCCAGAACCAGCTCGCCGGGCTGAACGCCGGTATCGCGCAACACGCGCTTCACGACGTCCAGAAGATCGTTGCGCCGAAGCTGCGCGGCCGAAATGTTGACGCTGACGAAGCGACCCGGCAGTTCGGCGAAATCCTCGCAGGCGCGCCGCAGCACCCATTCGCCGAGCATATCGATCAACTCGCTTTCCTCGGCCACGGGAATGAACTCCGAAGGCGGAATGACGCCGCGCACAGGATGCTTCCAACGCGCCAGCGCCTCGACGCCCAGAATGGTTTGCGCACTGTCCGAGATCGGCTGATAATGGAGTTCGAGTTCATCGAGCATGATCGCGGCCCGCAGATCGCGCTCGATCGTGCGGCGATGGCGTTTGACGCGCAGCATGTCGGGGTCGAACATCGTCGCGCAGCCCCGCCCCCGCCGCTTGCTCTCGTAAAGCGCGAGATCGGCCAGAAGGATCATCTCTTCGAAGAAGGACGTATGCTTGGGGGCGGTGACGATGCCGAGCGAGGCGCCGAGCGTCAGCTGTCGCCCGGCCGCGAAGGCCGGCGCTTTCAGCGCCACGAGAAACTCGTTCATCAGGGTCAGGCTGCGCACCTCGTCGCATCCTTTCAGAAGCACGGCGAACTCGTCCCCGCCCAGGCGCCCGATCACCGCGCCGGGCAGATGCTGGCGCGCCGTATCGACGAGATGAGTCAGGGCGAAGTCGCCGACATTGTGCCCGAAGCTGTCGTTCAGAGATTTGAAGTGATCGACATCGAGAAGAACCAGAGAACACGGCTCGGTCTGGCTGGATTGGCGCGTCGCGGCCTTCAACTCGTCCATGAAGCAGCGTCGCGTCATGGCGCCCGTCAGCGGGTCGGCCAGAAACAGCGCCATGCGCGAAGCGGCGTCGGCGTCCGCCGCAGCCAATTGCTGCATCAGCTTGTGGCGCATCCGCAGAACCATGGCCATGGAGAGAATGAGGAGAGCGATGGAGATCACGACGGCTGGGGATGTTTCCGTCTGCGGGAGAACCTGCCAGACCGTCAGGACGAGGCAGCAGCACAATTGCAAGGCGAGCACCAGCCTGTACTGCAGGATCTTCGATTGCCGCGGTTCCTGGAAACTTTTCATCTGCGGTCTTCCCTTCAGCCGCTCTCTTTTTAGGAAGGTGCGCCTGCAGGAAAGGTTAAGATTTTCAGGCGCAGTCGCTCCGGGTCGATATTTCATGGAAAGTTCAAAATCGGGCTGGGGCCTCGGCGAACCGTGCGCCCGGCGCTGTGGGGAAACCCCAGGTTGCGCCACAAACGACAACGCCCGCCGGGGGAGGACCGGCGGGCGTCGTTTAAGCGCCAAGGGTGGGAGGAACCTTTGGCAATCGCAGGGCCAGTGGGAGGAAAGGCCGCTGCGAAACTTGTACCTCGAAAATAGGCTGCCGAATGGCTGATCGCTAGAGGCCCATATGCATGGCTGGGCTGCGTATGCTGCAAAGCACAAAAAACGGCGCGATGATCGAACGCCGGGGCTTTCCATCGCTTGCGACAGCGGGCGGCTATTGTGGAAGGATTGGAGCGTGAAGCTGCATCCGACGAAGGTCGACCGATCCCCTTTCCAGTCGATAGGACGCGATCGGCTGGGCCTCATTGCGCTTCTGCTGGCGTAGCGCTTGCGACCAAGATGAAGGCTCGGTTTTGTCGGCCGGCCTGCGACCATATGGCCACGATCCCGTTCGCTTTGCTTACTGTTCTGTGGCGGCGGAGTGACAGTTCCACCCTCGAACGGCGACGGCGGTTCCTGAAAGATCGGGAATGGGTTGTGTCTCTTTGTGACAATGGGATGACTGTTGACGAGGTTCGGGATGTTGGCGGGAGAGTTCAGGCGTGACGGTGCTGATGGTGGGGTCGCTTCGCAGCGGAGGAACGACAACGCTCGCTTTGACCTTGGCGGCGGCGGTCGAGCGCCTGGGAACGGAAGTCCTGCTGATCGACGCAGCGCGGCGACCCGACATCGTTCAATGGTCCGCGCGGCCCGGCTGCCCGAGGGGGATCGAAGTGGTGCGCGCCACCCGATCGGATCAGTTGGAAGAACTCGTGCATCTCGGCCGGCGCGGTCGTCGTTTCGTGATCATCGACGCGGGCGTCGACGAGGCGGTGCTCGCAGAAGCGGCTGCCCTGTCGGCGATGTCGGTAATCCCCGTTCGCTTCTCGCCGCTTTCGGCCAGCGCGGCGAGCGAGACCGACGCGATGCTGCGTCAGGCGCCCGCCGGGCGCGCGCCGCGCCGCCGGGCTCTGGTGGCAACCGGCATCACGCCGATCCCCAGCCGCATCGCACGCCAAGTCGAGCGCGACTTGGCCAATTGCGGAGGGTTCCGTCTTCCGGCCGGGCTCGGCCTGCGCGCGGCCTTCGAAGCGCCGTTTCTCTTGGGCGGAACGATTTACAATCTGAGCGATGCGGACGCGCCGGGCCTTGCCAGCGCGCGGCAGGATGCGGCCGCCGTTCTGTCGGAGCTGGAAATGTTCGGCCTTCGCCGACCCGAGCCGCGCACCGAGTCGCGCAACGTGTTCCGCCTTCCGGCCGAATGGTCGAGGCCCGAGCGGCATGTCAAGGCAGGGGGCCTGTATCAGTTCGCCTGATACCGGGCTGCGCCAAGAGCGCCTGACAAGATCTCCCGGCAAAGGATGGTCGAGAGGTTTTCGCCCGATCGCGCGGACCGGAACGCGATGGATGCTGACGGCAGGGCTCGGCATGTGCGACAAAGCGAGCGTCCATAAGGTCCGACCACCGATCCCGCGCGATCGTGTCAGGCGCTCGAAGGCCCGCTGATCCTCAGCGAAGCCGCGACAGACGACCGGAGACGAGACGTTCCGCATTCCAAAGGGCGGCTTCCAACACGGAAAGATCGTTTTGCGGGAGGGCGCGGGCCAGATCGCCATTCACTTCCGCCCAGATGCGGCGCACCTGGCTTCGCATCCTGTGCCCCTCGGTGGTGAGCCGAATGAACGTGCGTCGCATGTCCGTCTCGTCAGCCTCACGCCGGCACCAGCCGCGCCGCTCCAGAATGTCGAGCATTTTCGAGACGGTGGACGGGCGAACCGACAGGCTTTGCGCAACGAAGCAAACAGCGCGTGGCTCGCTTGGGTCGAGAGCGTCCAGCAACTGATCCTGGCCGGCGACCACGCCGATTTCCATCAGCTTGATCGCGACGAACTGGCGCGTGGCCTTGGAAATGGCAATCAGAGGTTGGACGAGATCGGCGTTCGCATCTTCGTCTACGAGCATGTCACGATGCGGAGCGTCAGCTTTGGTCATGATGTCCTCCGAGTGCGGCGATGCTAGTGTAAGTGCGTCAGAATGCCATCAAATACAACTATTAGTTGGCCTTTTTACCTATATCTCCGGTCATGGCGAAGTGCTTGCTTCGCGTAAGATCGCCTATTGCGCAACTGTCTCGGGCGGCTTGGTCGCGTGGTCGTCACAGTTGTATACTCGGGGCGCCCTCCGTCTTGGCTCCGGCTTCGTGCCGCATCTGCCAACCCGGCCGCTGCCAAGCGAGCTGCTGCCAAGCGAGCCGCTGGCGTGTTAGGACGCTGGCATGGCCTTTCGCTTCGTCCACACCGCCGACCTTCATCTCGACTCGCCGCTGCGCTCGCTCTCGCTTCGCGATCCCGATCTCGCCGATCTCATCGGCGACGCGTCGCGCCGGGCGCTTTCCGCGATCGTGGATCTCTGCATCGAGGAAGCGGTGGATGCGCTTCTGATCGCGGGCGATCTCTACGACGGCGAGCAGACCTCGATGAAGACCGCGCGCTTTCTGGCACGCGAGATGGAGCGCCTGCATCAGGCCGGCATTCGCGTCTTCAAGATCCGGGGCAATCACGACGCGCTCTCGCGCATCACGGCCGAGCTGACCCTGCCGCCCAATGTTCATGTGTTCGGCGGACGCGCCGAGATGATCCGCCTCAGGGCCGGGCCGCTGGACGTCGCCCTTCACGGTGTCAGCTTTTCCCGGCCGCAGGCGCCCGAAAGCTTGCTGCCGAAGTTCAAGCCGGCTCTGCCCGACAGCGCCAATGTCGGCCTTCTTCATACGAGTCTCGCCGGCGCGCCGGGGCATGACGTCTATGCGCCGACCTCCGTGCCCGAGCTTCTGGCGACGGGCTTCTCCTATTGGGGCCTTGGCCATGTCCATGGCCGCGCCGAGCATGGAAGTGCGGGCGGGCGCGTCGTCATGCCGGGGATGCCGCAGGGGCGCGACGTGAACGAGGGCGGTCCGAAAAGCGTGACGCTCGTCACGATCCGCGACGATCGCTCGGTGGAGATCGAGGAGCGCGTGACCTCGCTCGCCGAGTTTTCGCGCGTCGGCGTGGATCTTACGGGCGTCGAAGAGTGGCGCGAGGCGGTGGAGCGGATCGGCCGGGCGCTGGAGCAGGGGCGTGATGCCGCGCGCTCGCGCTTTCTGGTGGCGCGCCTGCACCTGCGCGGTCGCACGCCGCTTGCCTTCCGCCTGCGGCGCGACACCGATCTGCTTCTGGCGGAAGCGGCCGCGCGCGCCGAGCGCGTGGGGCAGGTCTTCGTGGAAAAGCTCGTTCTCGAGACCGAGCCGCCGCCGAGCGAAGCGGCCGATGCCGGGCCGCTCCTCGAACTCGGTCGCCTGATGCGCGAGGATGTCGCCCGATCGGACGGCACGCGGCAAGCCGTGCGCGCTTTGGCCGAGAAGCTGCGCGACGAATTGCCGGCGGAAGCGCGCGGCTTTGCGGGAGGCAGCGAAGCTGAGTTCGAGAGTTTTCTCGACCGGCTGCTGGTGGACGCGAGCGAGGACATGCTGGCCCGGCTCAGCCATGGCAGCGAGGAGACCGTCTGATGCGCCTTCGCCGTCTCGACCTCACGCGCTACGGGCGCTTTACCGATCATCGGCTGGATTTCGGCGCGGCCGAGCCCGGCGCGCCGGATTTCCATATCGTCTATGGCCTTAACGAAGCGGGCAAGTCGACCTCGCTCTCAGGCTTTCTCGATCTTCTCTTCGGCATCGAGCAGCAATCCCGCTACAATTTCCTGCATCCCTATTCGGCCATGGAAGTCGGTGCGCTGCTGGAATTCGGCGGGGCCGAGCGCCACCTGATCCGGCGCAAGCAGCGCACGGGATCGCTCAGCGACGCCGCAGGCCAGAGCGTCAACGAGGCGGTTCTGACGAACGCGCTCGGCGGCCTGTCGCGCGAAAGCTACCGCGCCATGTTCTCGCTGGACGACGAGACGCTGGAAGCGGGCGGCGAGGCCATCCTGCAAAGCCGGGGCGATCTCGGTGAGCTTCTGTTTTCGGCGAGCGCGGGTCTGGCCGGCATCAGCGCGGCGCTCGCCAAGGCGCAGGACGAGGCCGACGCGATCCACCGCAAACAGGCGCGCTCAACCCAAATCTACCTCCTGAAGCAAAAGATCGAAGCGCTCGACGCCAAGCGCAAGGAGATCGACACGGCGGCTTCCGTCCACAACGCCTTGGCGAGCGACCTCGCCAAGGCGGCGGCGGCCTATGAGGCCGTGGTGGCTGATCTCGGCAGCTTGCGCCGTCGACGCGCCGAGATCGAGACGCTCTTGCGCGCCCTGCCGCGCCTGCGCGATCACGAAGCGCTGCGCCATGAGCTGGGAGCGGAAGGAGAGGCGCTAACGCCGCCGGTCTTCTGGCGCGAGGCTTTTCCCAAGCTTCTCGCCGAAACGGTTCGTATCGACGGCGCGCTGCGGCGCGTCACGGACGAGCGCGCGCGCATCGACGCCGAGCGAGAGATCGCCGCGCCGAATGCGTCGGTTCTGGCGCTTCGCGCGTCCTGGCGCGCGCTGGAGGGCGACCGGGCGCGGGCGCGCACGGCGGAAGACGATCTGCCCAAGCGCCGCCGCGAGATGGAAGCGACTGACGCCGCGCTGCAACAGCTTCTCCTGCGTCTTGGCGCGCCCGCCGGGCTGGAGCCTGAAGACCTGCTTCTGCCCGCCCCGCTCGCGGGAGCGCTGCGCGAGCGGATCGAGGGCCGTCTCGCGCTCGACGCGCGGCTGGCCAAGGCATTGCAGGAAGAGCGGGAGGCGGAGCATGCGCTGGCCAAAAGCGAAGCGCGCATCGCGGGCGCGGAGGCCATGCCGAGCGACCCACGCGCTCTGGCCGAACTGGACGCAGCCCGCGCCCAGGCCCGTCGCAGCGACGTCGCCGCCCGCTTGGCTCATAGCCGAGCCGAGGAGGCGCGGCGCAAGCCGCTGGCGCAGGCGCGCATGGAGGCGCTTCAGCCCTTCGAGGGCGATGTCGCCGCGCTCCGCGCGTTGGCCCTGCCGGATGCCGACCGGATCGCCACTTGGCGTCAGCGTTTTACCGAATGCGCCCGGCGCGCCGGCGAGGCCGAGGCGCGGCTGCGCGAAGCGGACACGGAAAGCCGACTGGCCGCGACGCGCCTGCGCGCTCTGGAGAAAAGCGCCGGCCCTATCGACGACACCCATGCCGAGACCCTGCGCGCCGAGCGCGACGCGGCCTTCGCCGCCCATCGCGCGGCGCTGAGCGAGGCGACGGCCGAGCGCTTCGCACAAGTGCTGCGCGCCGATGACGAGTTGTCGCGCGAGCGTCTGGCCCGCGCGCGCGATTTGGGCGAATTGCGCCAGCTTGGCGCGGCGCTCGCCACGGCCGAAACGGCGGCGGAGCGCTGGCGTGATCTGCTGGAAGTCGCACGCGACGACGGGGCGCGCCTCACCGCCGAAATGGACGCCGCCCTGCCCGAGGCCCTGCGCGGCGAGACAGCGGAGGGAGCCGCGATCCTGTCGCGCCTCGATCTCTTCGCGCGCCGCCGGCAGGAGGCGCTGGACGCCTTCGCCGCGCTGGACGAGACCCGCGCCGCGCGTCTGGCGGCCGAGGAGGATGCGGGCCGTTTGAGCGATGCGCTGGAAGAAGCGCTTCGGGCGCTCGGCCGCGCCCCGACCAGCCGCGATCTGGCGCTTCTTTGCGAGGCGGCGGACGCGGTCCTGAACGAGGCGACCGAGATGGGCGCGCGCAAAGCGGCCGCGCAAGCCGATCTCGAAGCGCGCCGGGCCGATCTCGCCCGGCGGCGGCGCGAGGCCGACGAGGCGAGGCGCGCGGGCGAGGACTGGGTGTCCGGCTGGCGGGCGCTGATCGCGGAAAGCGGTCTCGCGGCGCGGCTCGGCCGCGCGCTTCCGGGGACGGACCCGGCCGAACCCGGCGCAAGTTTCTCGGCGCTCGGCCCGCAAGTCGGCGCGGTGCGAGAGATGCTGCCGGTGCTTCTCGAACTGCCCGCTCGCCTTCAGGCCCTGTCCGATCTGCGCCACCGCGTGGAGACGATGGAGGCGAACCGGCGCACGTTTGAGACGGCGCTGGAAGACCTGATCGAACGCTCGGACCTTGCGATCCTGGAGTCCGGCAGCGCGGCACGAGCCGAGCGGCTGGGCGAGGAGATCGCCGAGGCCGAGCGCGGCGCGCAGACCCTGCGCCATCTCGAAGCCGAACTGCATCGCTTGGCAGCGGAAGAATCCGAACTGATCGCGGCGCAAGCGCGCATCGGCACGGAGGCGAGCGCCATGACCGCGTTCTTCGGCGTGGAGGCGCTGGAGGAGGTCGGCCCGGCGCTGGAGGCCGCGCAGGAGCGGGCACGGCGCGAAGCGCGTCTCGCCGATTGGGAGCGTGATCTCCTCGCCGATCTCGGCGTCGCCTCCCTTGCGGAGGCCGAAGCGCGGCTGAGCCAAGCCGAGCGCGAGGCGCTGGAAGAGGAGCGCGAAGCGCTGGATGCGCGCGTCCACGATCTCGAAGCGCGGCGGGAGAGCCTGTTTCGCACGCGCAGCGACGCGGCGGACGCGCTGGAGCGCGTCGGCGGCGACGGCGCGGTGGCGCGCCTCGTGGCCGAGCGGCGCACGGCCATTCTGGAAATGGAAGAGCTGGCGCTGCGCGCCCTGAAACTGCGCACCGGCGCGCTGATGGCGAACGAGGCGCTGCGCCTCTACCGGGACCGGCACCGCTCCGCCATGATGGAGCGCGCGTCCGACGCCTTCCGAACCATGACGCGCGGCGACTATACCGGCCTCGCCACGCAGTCGGAAAAAGACAGCGAAATCCTGATCGGGCTGACGCGCGCGGGCGGCTCGCGGCTCGCCGCCGACATGTCCAAGGGCACGCGCTTCCAGCTCTATCTCGCGCTGCGCCTTGCCGGCTACGAGGAGTTCGCACGCGCCCGCTCGCCCGTGCCCTTCGTGGCCGACGACATCATGGAGACGTTCGACGAGCCGCGTTCGGAAGAGGTGCTGCGGCTTCTGGCGGGGCTCTCGCGCCATGGGCAGGTGATCTACCTCACCCATCACCGCCATCTTTGCGACCTGGCGCGCCAAGTCGAGCCTGGCGTGCGCCTGCACGAGATCGCGAGCGCGCAGCGCGAGCCGGCCTGAGCGATCAGGCCGGCATCGCCCGCCGGGGATAGGCCGGCAGAACCGCTTCGCGAAGCGCGCGGCCCGCCGGGGACTGGAGCGCCAGCGGGCGTGTGACGGGCGCTTCCTCGACCATGCGCCCCTCGTCCATGACGAGGACGCGCGTGCAGAAGCGCTCGACCAACCGGATATCATGCGTGACGAAGAGATAGGCCGTGCCCGTCTCCTCCCGCAGCCGTTCGAACAGCGCGATCATCTGGATCTGAAGATGCAGGTCGAGATTGGACACGGCCTCGTCCAGCACGATCAGCTTGGGCTCCGGCGCGAAGGCGCGCGCGAGGCAGACGCGCTGCAACTGCCCGCCGCTCATCTGCGCCGGGAGCTTGCCGGCATCGCGAGGATCAAGTCCGACCTTGTCGAGGAGATCGGCGACGCGGACGCGCAGCGCTTCTCCGTCGAGGCCGAGAAGGTGGCGCAGCGGCTCGGCGACGATCGCCCCGACCGTCGCGCGCGGATCGACCGCGCCGACCGAGTCCTGAAACACCATCTGCACGGCGCGGCGAAAGCCCGGCATCTCGGCCTTGGGAAGGCTCACGAGCGAGCGCCCTTCGAACAGGATCTCGCCGCTGTCCGGACGCTCCAGCCCGAGCAGCAGGCGCGCGAGCGTGCTCTTGCCGCAGCCGCTGCGCCCGAGCAGCGCGACGGTTTCGCCGTGGGCGATGTCGAGGGAAACATCGTCCAGCACGAGGGTCGGCTTCGACGCGCCGACCAGCGAGACGCGTCGATAAATGCGCGAGACGTTACGGGCAGACAGGAGGCTCATGCCGCGCGCTCCAGTCCGTAGAGCGAGAGATGCGCGTCGACGAGCCCTGCCGTGACGGCGTGATGCGGGCGGTGGAACACCTCCTCGACCGCGCCGGTTTCCACGATCCGCCCGCGATCCATGACAGCGACGCGGTCCGCCAGACGCGCGACGACGCCCATGTCGTGCGTCACTAGAAGCAGCCCCAGGCCGCGTTCGCCTTTCAACCGTTCGAGCAGATCGAGAATGTCGCGCTGCACGAGAAGGTCGAGATCGCTGGTCGGCTCGTCGGCGAAAAGAAAGGGCGCTTCGCTCATCAGCGCGAGCGCGATCATCATGCGCTGAAGCATGCCGCCGCTCATCTCGAACGGATGAAGCGTCAGGACACGGCTTGGGTCGTTCAGCCCGGCCGCAAGAAGGCTCGCCTCGATCCGTGCATCGCGATCCGTTCGCCCGAGGTCGAGAGCGCGCAGCGTTTCCAGCGCGTGGTCCCGCATGGTGCGCACGGGGTTGAAGGCGCTTCTGGGGTTTTGCAGGATGGTGGCGACGAGGCGGCCGCGCAGCTCCATTGGGGGGCGCGCTTTTCCGTCCACCAGCACCGACCCGCTCTCGCGAACCGTGCCGGGCGGCAGCACGTCCAGCGCGGCTGCGCAGGTCAGGGACTTGCCCGATCCGCTGGGGCCAACCAGCGCCAGAACCTCGCCGCGCTCCAGATGCAGCGAGACGCCGCTCACCAGAGCCTGCGGCCCGTCATGGCGACGCGTGAGAACGCTCAGAGCGTCGATGTCGAGACGGCGCGTGCTCAATGGGAATGCTCCATGCGCAAATGCGGGTCGAGCCGGTCGCGGATCGCGTCGCCCAAGAGGTTGAAGGCCATGACGGAGACGAAGAGCGCAAGGCCCGGCCAGAGCATCAGAAGCGGCTGCGTCCAGACGAAGGCGCGCGCGTCGTTCAGCATGACACCCCATTCGGCGGTGGGCGCGGCGACGCCAAGGCCGAGAAAGGACAGGCCGGAAACATGCAGCATGATATGGCCGATATCGAGCGTCGCGAGCACCACGAGCTGCGAGAGGGTCGCGGGCAGCAAGTGTTCACGGAAGATGCGAAGTCGACTCGCGCCCGCGAGACGCGAGGCCAGGATGAAGTCGCGATGTTTCAGCGACAGCACGATGCCGCGCACGATGCGCGCATACCAGGGCCAGTGCGACAGAGCGATGGCGGCGACCACATTGACGAGGCCCGTGCCGAGCATCCCGACCATGAAGAGCGAGAGGACGAGGGTCGGAAAGGTCATGAACACGTCGGTGACGCGCATGATGGCCTGATCCAGCCGCCCGCCGAGAAACCCGGCCGCGCCGCCGATCGTGATGCCGAGCGTCAGGATCAGGGACAAGGCGACGGCGACGGAGCCGAGCGAGACGCGCGCCCCGGCGATGAGGCGCGAAAGAATGTCCCGTCCCAGGTGATCGGTGCCGAGCCAATGGGCCCATCCGGGTTCCTGAAGCCGCGCGGGCAGATCGACCGCGTTGGGCTCATAGGGGCTGATCCAGGGGCCGACGAGCGCAACCGCGACGATGGCCACCACCAGCCCCAACGCGATGCGGCCCCCGCGCCCAAGCGGGCGGCGACGCGGTTCGGCGATGGCCTCTGCGGGAAACGCGAGATCGCTCATTCGACGCCCTCCGACGACAGGCGAATGCGCGGATCGGCGACGGCATAGGCGATATCCGCCAGGAGATTGCATAGGACGAAGACGCCGACCATCAAGAGCGTGAAACACTGGATCACGGGATAGTCGCGGTTGAAAATGGCCGAGACGGCATAGCGCCCGACGCCCGGCCAGCCGAAAATGCTTTCGATGACCAGAGTGCCGCCGATCAACTCGCCCACATGCATGCCCGTCGCGGTGATGATCGGCAGAAGCGCGTTGCGAAGGATATGCGCGCGCTCCACCCGCCGCTCGGACAGACCGCGCAGGCGGGCATAGATGACATGGCGCTGGCCGGCGACCTCCAGCATCGAGGCGCGCAGGAGGCGGGCGTTGATCGCCAGCGACATCAGCGCGATCGAGGCCGCCGGCATGATCATATGCGACAGGCCCCCTCGCCCCATGCCCGGCAGCCAGCCGAGCTGGACGGAGAAGACGAGCACGAGCAGAAAGCCCAACCAGAAATTCGGCATGGACACGCCGAGAAAGGCGACGAGGCGCACGATCTGGTCGGGCAGCCCGTCGCGATGGCGCGCCGCCCACATGCCGAGCGGCACGGAGATGCCGAGCGTCAGCACGAGGGCCGCGCCGGCGAGCTGGAGCGTCGCGGGCAGGTAGTGCAGGAGATCGGGCAGTACGGGGCGCTGCGTGGCATAGGACAGGCCGAAATCGAGCCGCAGCGCACGGCCGAGCCAGTCGAGATATTGAACCGCGATCGGCCGGTCCAGGCCGAGCAGGGCGCGCGCTTCCTCCAGCGCCTGGGGCGTCGGCGGCAGGCGCGATAGGCGCAGATAATCCATGGCCGGATCGCTGGGGCCAAGGCGCAGAAGCAGGAAGATCACCAGCGAGGCCGCCAGCAGCATCGGTACCAGAAGCAGCAGCCGGCGCAGGATGAAGCGCGCCATCTCAACGCGCCTCGGGCCGAATGTCTTCGAAGGGAATTTCGCTGGCCAGCGCGCCAAAGGGAATAGGCCCCAACTCCGGCCGCGCCACCACCATCGTGTTCACGAAACTGAGCGGAAGATAAACGGCTTGCCTGTGGAGGCGGGTGAGGATGTCCCTGTAGAGCGCGCGGCGCTCCGCTTCGTCTGTGGAAACGAGAACGCGGCCGATCTCCGCGTCGATCTCCGCCTTGTCGGGCAAGCCGAGCTGCGCCTGATAATCGGCATGGGAGGGCACGCGCATGGAGGACAGGAAGGCGTGCGGATCGTATGGCGCGCCCCAGCTTCGGTTGAAGATCATGCCGAAACGTCCGTCGCGCTGGCGCGCATAGATCGAGCTTTCCTCCTCGCCGGTCAGCGTCACGCCGATGCCGACTTTCGCGAGATCGGCCTGCACGATCTCCGCCATGGACTTCAACACGGCGTCATTGCCGACGAAGCAAAGCTCGATGGTCAGCGCCTCGCCATCGCGCGAGCGCAGGCCGTCCGTGCCTTTGCGCCAGCCAGCCTCCTCCAGCAGCCTTTCCGCCTGGGCCGCGTCGTAGGCGTACGGTTTCAGGCCGATATCGGCATAGGGAACGCTCGGCGAGAACAGCGTGTCGGCGCGCGTCTGTGTGCCGTAAAGGGCTGCCCGGATCATCGTGTCCTTGTCGACCGCATGATTGATCGCTTGGCGGACAGCGAGATCGCGCGTCGGCCCTGTCTTGGTGTTGAGCGCGAAGACGCGCGTTTCGACCGGTGGGGAAAGCGCCGTCTGGAAGCGACCCATGGCCTTGAAGCGCTCATAGGTGTCGGGCGAGATCGGGCCGTCCGTGCCGTAGATCAGATCGATCTCGCCGGTTTCGATCGCGACGGCGCGCGTGTTCGGGTCGAGAATAACCTTCACGTCCACCGCGTCCAGCGCCGGCTTCTCGCCCCAATAGGTTTCGTTGCGGGTGAAGAGGTCGTTTTCGCCGAGATGGCTTTCGCTCAAGACCCAAGGCCCCGTGCCGATCGGCGCTCGGATGCCCTTCACCGTGCCGCCGTCCACGAATTGCGACGGCGCGATGAAGCGAAACGGGCGCGGCAGGGCGAGTTCCTCCAGCGCGGGGTAGTAGGCGTCCTTCAGCGTGAGGCGAACGGTGCGCTCGTCCAGCGCCTCGACGGCGGTGATCTGGTTGGCGAGTTCCAGCCAGGCATGACGGGTCCGATTGGCGAGAACGGCGTTGAAATTGGCCACGACGGCCGCTGCATCGAAGGCCTCGCCATTGGAAAAGCGCACGTTCGGCCGCAGGTGGAAGGTGTAGACGCGCCCGCCCTCGGACACGTCCCAGGATTGCGCAAGCCAAGGCTGGATGGTGCCGTCCTGGCGGTACTTCACCAGCGGCTCGTAGACCATGGATTGGGCGAACATCTGGTTCGGCGTATAGAGATGCGGGTTCAGCGGCCCGACATTCACTGGCCAGGAAAAGTTCAGCCGCCCGCCGGCTTGCGCCATGGCCGGGAAAGAGACCAGAAGACCGAGAGCGACGGCGAGGGACAGAAGACGGCGCAAGCCACGACTCCAGCATTGGTATGACGTTTTTCTCAAAACATCATACTGTTTGCGAAGTCCAGTCCCATGACGCAAGAGGGCTTGCGCGCGAGGCCGTGGGGTTCGACAAGATCGGCCCAAGCGCGGGAGGATGAATGCAGCGGATCACGATCACGATCGACGACGATCTCATGGCCGAGCTTGACCGGATGATCGAGCGTGACGGCTATCCCAACCGCTCGGAGGCGATCCGCGATCTGGCGCGGCTCGGCCTGCGCCGCGCGGCGAGCGAGGCGGGCGAGGCGCGGGACTGCGTCGGCGTGCTCAGCTATGTCTATGACCATGAGGCGCGCGATCTGGCGCGCCGGCTGACCGTCTCGCACCATCACCATCACGACCTTTCGGTCGCCTCGCTGCATGTCCATCTCGACGCCGAGCGCTGCCTCGAGATCAGCGTCCTCAAGGGTCGCTCCGACGAGGTGCAGCATTTCGCCGACACCATCACCTCGCAGCGCGCCGTGGCCTATGGCGAGCTGAAGATCATCCCGCAGACGGACCGGGCGGAGCACCACCATGAGGAATAAGACGCCGTCCTCCTGAGGCCCGGAAGAAATTCGGGGAGACGGGAGACGGACGATACAGCCGTCATATCGTGATTGTATCGCCTCAACCCGGTTTCGAGGAACGAAGCGGATGAAGGGCGTGCGATGACCGAGGCGGAGTTTCTGGCGATCGCACGCAGCAATCCGGTGAATGCCGAACTCGAACGCCGGCTTCGCAGGATTGATCTCCCTCAGTGCCATCTCGTCGCCGGTTGCCTCTTCCAAGCCCTCTGGAACACGCGCTCGGACCGCGCGCCGGGCTAGGGCATCAAGGATTACGACGTCTTCTATTTCGACGACGGCGATCTTTCCTTCGAGGCGGAGGATCGGGCGATCCGCGCTGTCGCGGAGGCGACAGCCAATCTCGGCGTCGAGGTCGAATTGCGCAACCAGGCCCGCGTGCATCTCTGGTATCCCCAGCGCTTCGGCGGGGCCTATCCGCAGCTTTCGTCCGCGCGGGACGGGATCGACCGTTATCTGGTGACCTGCACCTGCGTCGGCATTGAGGTCATGAGCGGCGCGCTTTATGCGCCGAACGGGCTGGAGAACCTCGCGGCGGGCATCCTGCGGCCCAATCCGCTGAACGCGAGAGCCGACCTCTTTCCGGCCAAGGCCGAGAGTTATCGCGCCCGCTGGCCCTGGCTGGTGATTGCCGACTGACGCGATTCCTCCTGGCCCGGCAGGAGGGCGCGATCGAGCAGGGCCGCGAGCCCGATCCCGATGGCATAGGCCAGGATATTCCAGAGCGAGAAGACGCGGCCGAGCAGCAATGCTCCGGCCGTCGTCAGGCGAAACGCGTCGAAAGCGGGCGTGTGGACGAGCCGGGAGAACTCGACCGCGACCGCCAGCGCGAGGGCCAGACCCGCGACCCGCCCCTGCCCCCGGCGCGGCAGAAATGCCGCGATCAGGAAATAGACCATGCTCCCCCAGAGAAGGGAGCCACCATATTTGACCGCGAAGAAGGACAGGCCGAGCCGATAGCCGCCGGCCCGCAAGGACAGGCCGGCAAGGATCACCAGCGCCGCCGCGCCGAGCAGCGCGAGGCGGCGGCGTAGGGCGGGCGCCATAGGCCTTGGTCCCTCACGACCAGGGCTGGAACAGAACCGCCAGAAGCGCCAGGATCAGGGCGGGCGGCATCACCACGAAGCCGATCTTCAGGAAGTTCAGCGCGCCGAAGGACAGGCCCGCGCGGCGCAGTGCGCTGAGCCAGAGGATGGTCGCGAGCGAGCCCGTGACCGACAGGTTGGGGCCGATATCGATGCCGATCAGGATGGCGTTGACCACCTGCTCGGGCAGATGCGCGGCGCTGGTGAAGGCCCCGGTCAGCAGGCCGAGCGGCAAATTATTGGTGAGGTTCGTGCCGAAGGCCAGCACGACGCCCGAGGCCATCGCGCCCCAATGCGGCGCTTGGTTGAGCGGGCCTTCCAGAAGGGAGACCAGCGTCGCCTGAAGCCCGCTGACTTCGAGTGCCCGCACGATGACGAAGAGCCCCGCCACCATGGCGAGCGTTTCCCAGGAGATTTCCTTCACCAGGGGCAGCGGGTTTGTCTTCTCGCCGATCACCACCGCGAGCGCGGTGAGCCCGCCGGCCAGAAGCGTCGGCCAGCCGAGTTCGAGACCGAGCGCGGAGGAGACGAGAAGCACGATGCTGGCCGCGACGAGACCGATCGCCGCGATGCGCCCGCCGAGCGAGAGAGGCGGGATCTCGACATTCGAGTCCGTCGTGCCCTGGAGGCCCTCTTTCTGGGTCCAGCGCAGGAGATAGAAGGTTGCGGCGATGGCCAGGATCGAGGGCAGCGAGAAGCGCAGGAGCCATTGGCCGAGCGGCGGCATCTGGCTGCCGAAGACGACGAGATTGGCCGGGTTGGAAATCGGCAGGACGAAGGAGGCCGCGTTCGCCACGAAGGCGCAGACGAGGAGATAGGGAATGGGCGAGGACACTTTCGCCGCGCGCGTCACGGCGATCACGGCGGGCGTCAGCACCACGGCCGTCGCGTCGTTCGACAGGAACACGGTGACGAGCGTGCCGATGAGATAGACCAGCGCGAAGAGGCGGCGGGGCGAGCCCTTGGCCGAGCGGGCCGCGAAGGCCGCGAGATAATCGAACAGACCCTCGCGCCGCGCGGTCTCTGCCAGAAGCATCATGCCCGCCAGAAAGAGATAGACATCGGTCCCGCTCTCGATGCCCACCAGCGCTTCGCGCCAGGGCAGCAGGCCGGTGACCACCAGAAGCGCCGCGCCCAGAACCGCGAAGACCCATTCCGGCCATTGGCCCGGCCGGAAGATGACACCGAACACGGTGACGCCGCTGACGACCCAAGTGAAGACATGCAGAAGACTGAGGGTCATCGAGGATCCGCTCGGGGAAATGAAAGAGATCTAGGTTGAAGGCGGCAGGGGCTCCGGTGGGAGCCCCTAACAAACTTGCGCGGGTTCGGTCCAGACGCGCGTTTGACCACCTGTCGAACTGAGCAGGCCTTTACGGGCCGGAACGGGCGTGGACCTGTTTTGTTGGCTGGAAGGCTCGCGGGCGCCATCGTGCCGCCCGCGAACGCCCTGGATGTGTGGTCACTCGCCGCGACAAGCCTTGGCGACCTTGGGCGAGGACACGATCCAGAGCACGAGCCCGCAGATCGCAAAGCCCGCCAGGACGAGATAGGCGACCGAGAAGCCGTAGCGGGAGACGATGACGCCCGCGATGGCCGGGCTCAGCGAGGCGCCGACGCCCTGCACCGTCATCACCGCGCCGAGGCCCGCATTGACGTGGCCCGTGCCGCGCAGCATCCGCGCGACGAGACCGGGCACAGCGACGCCCAGAAGCCCCGCGCCGACGCCGTCCAGCATCTGAACCGGGATCAGGGCGAAGTGGCTCGGCCAGAGACCGGCGATCAATCCGCGCACAGGCAGTGCGACGAGCGCCAGGACGAGAAGCAGAAAATAGCCGCGTCGCCGCGCGAAACCCGCCGCCAGAAGCGCGATGGGGATCATGGTGAGCTGCGCGATGATGACGGTGGCCGCCGTGTAGGAGACCGGATCGGTCAGGAGGCGGTCGAGGGTCGAGTGCTGGCGCACCGGCTCGGCGGCCGGGCGGCCTGCCGTGGACTGACCGGGCGCGATGGCCGTCGACCCATTCGTGTCCGAGCCGGCCTGTTGCGACGGAATGGTGCCTTGGCCGGACGCGCCGGGCGAGGCCGTCGTCGTTCCGCCATTGCTCGTCGTGCCGCTTTCGGCGCGCGTCGCGACTTGCTGGCCGAGAAGCGGCAGCATTGCGCCATTGCCGAAATGGAAGAGCATGAGCGTCGCCGCCAGGATCAGGAGCGGGGTCGACTTCCAGAGAACGCTGAAGCCCGATGGGGCTTCACGATCACCGCCGGTCTTGTGCTCCAGACCGCGCGCGACATCATGGTCGACGTCCTTCGGGTTGATCATCAGGATGGCGGCGATGGAGCCTGCGGCCATGACGGTCATCAGGATGAAGACGGCGGGCAGGCCGAACTCATAACCGAAGAAGCCAGCGCCGGCAGCGGCGAAGACATTGCCGCCATGGTTCCAGGCTTCGTTGCGGCCCAACTGATGGGCCAGCCCATCCTGCCCGACGAGGCCGAGGGTCAGGCCCGCGATGGCCGGCCCGATCGCCGCGCCGGCAATGCCCGTCGCGATCTGCGACGCGGTGACGAAGGCAAAGTTCGGCAGAAACAGGATCGCGAGCGAGGCGACGATCACCAGCGCCGCGCAGAAGCCGACCATGAAGCGTTTGGCCTTGGATGCGTCGGCCAGCGCGCCGAGCGGTGTCGTCGCCAGCATTCCGGCGATGCCGCCGATGGTCATGACGAGGCCGATCGTGGCCGTGCTCCAGCCCTGCCCCACGAGAAAAATGCCGAGGAAAGGGCCGAGGCCGTCACGCACATCGGCCAGAAAGAAGTTGACCGCGCCCAAGGCTTTCAGTGACCGAGAAGGTGGCTCCGCCGCCTGGGCGGGCGCTGTTGCGGTCACGGTGCTCATGGGGATTCTCTCCTGCGCGGCGGCGGTCTGACGAAAACTTGATGGCTATTGACCGCCGGCTAAATGCGCGTGGCGCAAGCTGGTTGCGCACGATCCTTCCTGGATCATAGAAAATAAAACAGAGGCGGCCTTACTGATTATGTCCTTGAGAAGATGAGTTCTTTTGTCGCCATTCTTGAAGACAAGCGAATCATCTAGCCCCATGTCTCAACAAGCGGCGGCGAAACCTCAACGAGAGGCTCCGATGCCTGCACGCCGCACGGCAAACGGTCGGCGCGGCGCGGATCTGACGAGAAGCTTGTGGAATCCCGCGTGGCCCAAGTCGCGATATGACCTTGGAAGTTGACGATGAATTGCGCCGCCTTACCCGCGATGTAATAGTGCGGCTTGCGCGGTCGCTAATTCAGCACAATGCCCCGTCCGTTCACCGGAGAATTGATACAGTCATCATGAAGCGTGTCATCGAGCCGTTCGCCGTCGAATACAAACGCCGCCCGAAGCGGGGAAAGACGGCTGAAACGTCCATCTGGTCGGGTTCGCTCGGCGACGAAATCAAGTCTCTCATGCGGGTGAACGAGGAGGCCGAGCCGACATCTCCGCCGCCTGCCGACGGAAACAAGTCAGCCGCAAAGGCCTTGTTTGCCAAGCCGAAATCGGTGCGGTCCGGGCATAAGCCGGAAGGCCGCATTCTCGAATCGCGCCCGGCGCCGGAGGAAGAGCGCCCCGCCCAGCTCGATTCCTCGCCAGACGCTTCGGAGGCCGGCGAACCTGCCGAAGACGGCTGGGAGCGCGAGCAGGCCCCAGCGCCGCGCCTGCGCGCGAAACGTCCGGAAAGGCGCACCGAGCCTTTCGCCAAACCGGCGCAGGCAGAGCCGGAGCCAGTGGCTGAGCGGGTGCCGCCGATTGCGAATCCTGCCGGGGTCGCCAGTGTGCCCGCTCCCGCGGACAAGCCGGCTCCGCGCGCTCGCAGTTCGAAGGGCCTTTCCCGCGTTGCGGAGCGCCGCGCGCGGATGAAGGGCCTCAATCTGGAAGATCGCTGGAAGTGGAACCTCATCGACTGAAGATTCGGCCGCTCGGTATCAGGCGCGAAGGCAGACGGTCCATGTGCGTCGTGAAGCGCCATGAGGAACCGGCGGCGCCTGAGACGCCGCCGGTTTGCGATCAGGCCAGCGTCGCCACGACCTCGCGCGCGGCGGCGAGGGTGAGGTCGATATCCGTGTCCGTATGCGCCATGGAGACGAAGAGATTTTCGTAGGCGCCGGGGTGGAACAGGATGCCGCGCTCGATCATGCCGAGCCACCAGCGGCGGAACAGGTCCTGATCGGCATGGCGCTCCGCGTCGCGGTAATTGTGGATCGGGCGGTCTGAGAACCAGACCTGAAGCACCGGGCCGAGGCCGACCACATGGGCGGCAAGACCGCTCTTGGCGAAGATGTCCTCCAGGCCAAAGCGCAGGCGGTCGGACACGGCGTAGAGAGCCTCATAGGCGCCGGGCGCGGCCAGTTCGTCCAGCGTGGCATTGGCGGCGGCGACCGCGATGCCGTTGGCGGTGTAGGTGCCGGCGAGCGAGACCGTGCCGTCCGAGACCAGTTCCATGACGGCGCGCCGTCCGCCGACCGCCGCGACGGGGAAGCCGCCGCCCAGACCCTTGGCGAAGATGGAAAGGTCGGGCGTGATTCCAAAGACCTGCTGCGCGCCGCCGAGGCCGAGGCGAAAGCCCGTGATGACCTCGTCGAAGATCAGAAGAATGCCGGCCCTCTCCGTCAGCTCGCGCATGGCTTCGAGATAGCCCGGCAGCGGCAGGATGCAGCCCGTGTTGCACATCATCGGCTCGGTCAGAACCGCCGCGATCTCATGGCCGTGCTCAGTGATGACCTGACGCAGCACCTCGATGTCGTTCCAGGGCAGGATGACGAGATTCTCTTCCACGCCCTTGGGCAGGCCCGGACCCTGCGGCACGGGAACGGGGCGCGTGTCGGAGCCCGCCGTTTCGATCTTGGGATGCTTGCTCCAGTACACGCCGTCCGAAAACCCGTGATACATGCCCTCGAAGCGGATGATCTTGCGCCGGCCCGTGAAGGCGCGGGCGAGACGCGTGGCGTAGAGGACGCCTTCCGTGCCCGTATTGGACAGGCGCACCATGTCGATGCTCGGCACCGCCGCGATGATCTTGCGTGCTAGATCGGCTTCCGCCGCCGCCGGAAGGGCAAAGACCGTGCCGACATTCTGGATCTGATCCACCACGGCCTGCGTCACGCGCTTGGGGCGATGGCCGAGGATCATGGGGCCTAGGCCGAGGAGATAATCAATATAGGTGTGGCCGTCGGCATCGGTGACGCGCGAGCCCTGCCCGCTCTGGACGAAAAGCGGGTAGGGCTCCCAGCCCGACCAGGTTGCCCGTGCCGTGGAATTGACGCCGCCGGGAATGACCTCCCGCGCGCTGGCGAAGAGTTGGGCGCTTTCAAGCGTCGTGCGCGGGGCGGAGGATGCGATGTTCAAGGCGGTTCTCCAGATGCGATCGGGCATGGGTAGCCCGGCTGGCTCGCCGCAACTCTTCCCTCGTGCGGCCAGCCTCGTCGTGGCCCCTCACGCAACTGCCGTGCCAAGTGACGGAAATCCCGGTGCCGCCGCGCTGGCGCGATGCGCCTGGGCGGAAACCGCCACGGAGCGGCACCAAAGCCAGTAGGAAGCTCCAACTTTTGGAGGGAGTTGGAAAAGAAGAGGGATAACAAGGTGTTAAGCTTCAGGAGATCGTAAGCCGAACCGGGGTGACCGTTGGTGGCTCCAAAATTTGGAGGGAGGCTGCCGGCTTCATATCCTGCCGCGCGCGGCGCGCTCGGGCAAAGCGGCGGGCGCGCGTCTGGCATGAGGCTTGCACAGGAGGCTGTACGGGGCCTTTGGCCCGAGCCTCAAGGATCAGGCCATGGCCTTCGACATTCTCTGCGACTTCGACGGGACGATCTCGCGCTCCGACGTGACCGATCATCTTCTGGAAACGCTGGCCCGGCCGGGCTGGGAGGCGCTGGAAGAGGCTTGGACGCGCGGGGAGATCGGATCGGCCGAGTGCATGGCACGTCAGGTCGAGTTCATCGACGCTTCGCCTGCCGAACTGGACGCCGCGCTCGATCAGGTCGAGATCGATCCCGGCTTTCCCGCCTTTCTCCGTGCCGCGCAGGGGCTGGGCGCGCGGGTGACGGTGGTCAGCGACGGGATCGACTATGCCATTCGCCGGGTTCTGGCGCGCCATGGCGTGCGCGGGCTGGCGCTGCGCGCCAACCGGCTCGTAATCACCGGCGCGCGCTCCTACCGGCTGGAGCATCCGCACGCCGCCTCGGGCTGCCCCGCCGGAACCTGCAAATGCGCCGTCGCGGGCGCCCTGCCGGCCGCGCCGAGCCTCCTGATCGGCGATGGGCGTTCCGATTTCTGCGGCAGCGGCGCGGTCGATCTCGTTCTTGCCAAGGGCGCGCTGGCGGCCCATTGCGCCGAGATCGGCCGCCGGCATGTCGCGTTCGGCGAGTTCTGCGACCTCACCGCCGAGCTTCCCGCCATCGTGGCGCTTCTCGCCGCCGAAGCACCCCGGCGCACGGTGGCCGCCTGATGTCCCGCCAGCGCTTGCGCATTCTCGACCTCGACGCCAGCCTGCCCGATCAGGAGCCGGTGCGCGAGCGCTTGGCCGACGGGCGGGCGCGGCGTCTCGACCTGTCCGGCCTCGGCTCGGCCCTGCGTCTCTGGTCGTCGGCGCGGGATTGGCAACGGCTGGAGAGGGCGCTGGCCGAGGATGAGGCGGCGAGCGGCGCGCCGTTCCTGACCATGATCGGCTCGGGCGACTATCATCATGTTTCGGCCGCCCTCATCGCGCGCGCGCCGGGGCCGCTGACGGTGATCCATTTCGACAATCACCCGGACTGGTGTCGCTGTTTCCCCGCGCGCCATTGCGGCGGCTGGGTGAATATGGCGCTGGCACAGGATCATGTGCGCCGCGTCGTGACGCTCGGCCCCTGCGCGGACGATCTCAATCGGCCCGACCGCAAGGGCGCCAATCTCACCGCCCTGTCGAACGCGCGGCTTCAGGTCTTCGCCTGGAACCGCCCGCCGACGCTGACGCGCCGCGAGGTGGCGGATGGGGAAGGCCATCATTGCCGCAACGGCCTCATTCTCTGGCGCAATCTGGCGGAGGAAAACTTCCGCGCCTTCATGACCCGGCTGATCGAGACGCTGCCGACCCGTCAGATCTGGATCACGGTGGACAAGGACGTGCTCGCGGCGGACGAGGCCGCCACCAACTGGGACCAGGGCGAAATGCCGCTCGGGCGTGTGGTGGAAGCGATCCGGCTTCTGGGCGAGCGCTGCGAGATCGTCGGCGCCGATCTCTGCGGCGACTATGCGCCGGCGCGCCATCGCCATCCGATGAAGCTCGCGGAAGCCTGGATGGACCAGCCGCGCAAGGAGCCTTCCGGCGGCGCGGAGGGCGCTCGTCGCCGCAACGCGCGCACCAATGCCGTTCTCCTGGATGCGCTGGAGGCCTTCGCATGAGCGGTCTCGCCGCGCCCGTCGCGCTGGGCCTCACCATCCTGCTGGATGTCGGCGGCCAGCTTCTCTTCAAGCTCGGCCTGGACGGCGACGAGAGCCAAGCGCAGCCCGAGCGCGGCCTCATTCGTCGTGTTCTCGGCTCGCCCGCCATCGCGGGGGGCGTCGCGCTCTATGCCGTGGAGTTCGGCTGCTGGCTCTTCGTCCTGTCGCGTCTCGACCTGTCGCTCGCGTTCCCCATCGCGACCCTCTCTTATGTAGGTGTGGTTCTGGCCAGCCGTCTGTTTCTGCGCGAGGCGGTCTCGCCGCGTCGCTGGATCGCCACTCTCCTGATCGCCGCCGGCGCGGCCTGCATTGGAATGAGCGCATGAACGCTTCCCTTCACGAACCCCTCCTCCCCGGCGAAGGCTTTCTGCTGCCCGGCGGCGACACGGCCGTGCTCCTGATCCATGGTCTGGGCGGCACCCCGGCCGAGATGAAGCTCGTGGCGCGTCGCATCCACCGCGCGGGCTTCACCGTCTGCGGGCTGCAACTGCCCGGCCATTGCGGGACGGAAGCGGACCTGATCGCAACGCGCTGGACCGACTGGGCGCGCGCCGCGCGCGAGGCGGCCGAGCGGCTGGCGCTGCGACACGAACGCGTCTTCGTCGGCGGCCTGTCCATGGGCGCGGTTCTGTCGCTCACTGTTGCGCACGAACTCGGGAGCCGCATCGCCGGAACGCTTCTCTATTCTCCGACGCTCTTCTACGACGGCTGGAGCATTCCGAAGACCAACGTTCTTCTCTCGCCCTTTCTGGCGCTCGGTCTCGGGCGCTTCTATCGCTTTCGCGAAAGCTATCCTTACGGGCTGAAGGACGAGCGCCTGCGCGAGAAGATCGTCGCGGCCATGACCAAGGGCCAGAGCGACGAGGCCGGCCTTCTCGACACGCCGGGCCAGAGCCTGCACGAGCTTTTGAAGCTGATCCGCTTCGTGAAGGCGCGACTGCCCGAAATCGCGGTGCCGGCTCTGATCCTTCAGGCCAGCGAAGACGATGTGAGCAGCCCGCGCAATGCCGGCTATCTCTGCCGTCATCTCGCCGGGCCGACCGAGGTCGAATTCCTGCACGACAGCTATCACATGATCACGGTGGACCGGGAGCGCGACCGCGTGGCCGATGTCTCCGTCGATTTCATGCGCCGGCTCGGCGCGCCGACCGAAGTGTCCCGCGTCATGGAGAGCCTGCCGGCATGAGCGCGCGCCTGACCCTCCATCCGAGCGTCGACGCGATCGGGCGCGAGGCTTGGGAGCTCTGCTTTGCCGGCGAGCCGGAGAATTTCGACTTCTACCGCGCCTGCGAGGCCGCCGGTCCGCCGGGCTTCACGTGGTTCTATGCGGTCCTCTCCGACGCTTCCGGGCCGCTCGCCATCGTGCCGGCCTTCGGCACGCGATACCGGCTGGATACGACCTTGCAAGGCCCGCTGCGCAAGATCAGCGATCGGCTTCACCGGATCGTTCCGTTTCTGATGGAACTCAATCTTTTCGCGCTCGGCTCACCCGTCGCGGAAATCTGCCATGTCGGCTTCGCGCCCTCGGTGCCCGCAGGCCGACGTCCCGCGCTTCTGCAGGAGCTCGTGACGCTGACCCGCGCCGAAGCCGCCCAGCGTGGATACGGGCTCTTCGCCGTCAAGGACGCGGCGGAAAAGGATCGGGGTCTCTGGGAGCCGATTGCCGAAAGCTCGGGCTTCGCGCTCCTGCCCGGCCTGCCGACCGCCAGCCTCGACCTGCCCTACGCAAGCGTCGATGCCTATCTCGCGACGCTCGGGCGCAACATGCGCAAGGACCTGCGCCGCAAGGCCAAGGCCTTCGCGGACGTGCGCGTCGAGCGGCGGCGCAATATCGACGACGTCGCCAACGAGGTCTATGCGCTCTACTGCCAGACGGTCGAAAACAGCGAGTTGCAGTTCGAGCATCTGCCGCGCGACTATTTCCCCTCCATGCTGCGCCATCTCGGCGAGGGGGCCGCGATCATTCTCTATTTCCACGGGGAGCGGCTGTTCGGCTTCAATTTCGTCATCGAAACCCCCGAGCGCCTGATCGACAAGTATATCGGCATGGACTACGCCGTGGCCCGAGATTTCAATTTCTACTTCAACAGCTGGATGGTCAACGTCGCCTGGTGCATCGAGAACGGAGTTCCCGTCTATCAGAGCGGGCAGGCCTTCTATGGCCCGAAGCTTCGGCTCGGATGCCGCCTGTCGCCGAACGGACAATATTTCCGCCATCGCAACGCCCTGGTGAACAAGGTCCTGCTGCAGGTGGCGCGCGTTGTCAGGCTCGACCGGTTCGACCCGGCGATTGCGGATCTCGCGGGCGAACCGGCGTGAGCGTGAACGGTGCCACCCTGCCCACACGCGCGTCGTCGCTCCTCCCCCGTGTTCTCGCCTGGGTCGCGCTGATCCTGTTCGAAACCGCCGCGCAGGCGGCGCTGAAGGCGGGCGGCGAGGCTTTGGCGGGCCTGCCGCTCGGCCGGGCTTTCGTGGCGGCGGCGTTGGTGGAGCCCTGGGTCTGGGTCGGCGCGCTCGGCTATATCGGCTCGTTCGTTGCCTGGATGGTGATCCTCGACCGGATGCCCCTGTCGCGCGGTTTTCCGATGAGTTCGCTCGTCGCCGTCGCGGTGGTCGCCGCCTCGGTGTTTCTGTTCGGCGAGGTCCTGGATGGCTGGCGGATCGCCGGCCTCACGCTCATTCTCTCCGGCCTGGCGCTGATGCGGAACGACGAGGGGTGAGCGAGAGCGAGGGGGATGCGAAACGGGACAGTGATCAGGCGGTGGGCCGGCGGGAGCCGCTCCTTGATCGTCTGCGACGCGTCTGGCGCAATTCCATTCGCTGGAAGATCGTGGCTGCGCTGGTCGCGGTCAGCGTCGTGCCGATGCTGATCACCTCGCAGATCGCCGCCTCCGTCGTGTCGGCCACCTACACCGACAATGTGCAATCCTGGCTCTTCCAGATCGGACGCTTCTTTCTGGCGAGTGTGAAGCGTGGCGGCGAGGAAATCGGGCTCGCCATGGGTGCGCCGGAGATGCTGCACCGGGTCGATCGTATCGCCGCCAAGGTTCGCTCGGGCGAGCAGATTCCGCCCCCCGGTCCCAAGCAGGCCGCCTTCATGGGCGCGCTCGGCTTCGACCTCCTGACGCTGCGCGAGCCGGATGGGCGGCTGATCTATTCCAACCTGCCGGTGGATCGGCTGGAACGCCTGCCCTTCGAGCAAGGCACGGAGGTCTATCTCTATCGCGGCGGCGGCAAGGTCCTGATGATGACCGGCCACGAGCGCACGGTGGAGACCTCCACCGGCCCGGTGCATGTCTTCGCCGGGGCCTTTCTCGATGCGTCCTTCATTCAGGACATCGAGACGATCGGCTCGCTCGACATGACGCTTTATTATCCGATCGGCGGCACCTATCGCCAGGTCTATTCGTCCTCATCCAAGACGGTCGGCGCGGCGCCGAGCGCCGAGGTGCTGGCCGAACTCGCCGACTTGCCGCGCGGCTCCTATCTCGAACAGGACGGGATCGATCAGGGCGCGTCGATCGGCATCCTCCTGCCCGTGCGCAACGGTGCCAAGCTCGTCGGCGTCGTCGCCTGCGCGCTGGACGTCGATCTCGACGGCGCGCCGATCGCCGGGTCGAACCGCCTGCTCTGGATCATCTTCGCCACGGGCATGGGGCTGGCCGTCGTTGCCGGCATCGCCCTGTCCAGCCTCGTGACGCGGCGGGTGGAACGGCTCGCCAAGGGCGTTTCAGCGGTGGCGGCCGGCGACTTCACGCAGGAAATGCCGGTGGAGGGCCATGACGAACTGGACCGGCTGATGATCGCCTTTAACGCCATGTCGGCGCAGTTGCAGGACTATCGCCAGCTTCAGGCGCGCCTGCGCCGTAAGGAACGCTTCGCGACGCTTGGAGAGGTCGCGGCCGGCTTCGCACATGAAGTGCGCAATCCCTTGGGCATCATCAAGACCACGGCCGAGCTTGTCGGGCGCAAGCCCGACCTCACCGAAGCCGACCGCCGTCGCCTCGGCTATGTCGCGGACGAGGTTCGGCGCATCGACCAGTTGATCCGCGACTTCCTCGTCTTCGCCCGCCCCGCCCAGCGCACGAGCACCGTCACGGCGGCCAGCCTTCTGGAGCGCGGGCTGGGCCTGTGCGGCGACGAGATCGCCCGGCGCGGCGTCGCGCTGGAGGTGAAGGACGCGTCGGGCGGAGCGCTTCTGACCGTCGATCTCGACCAGATGGCGCAGGCCTTTCTCAACCTCGTGCTCAACGCGCTGGATGCGATGGGCGAAGGCGGCGGGTCGCTCTTCATCGAGATCGCGCCGCCCAAGGCCGGCAACCTGTCCTTCCTGTTTCGCGACACCGGCCCCGGCATTCCGCCAGCGCTTCTGGAGCGGATCTTCGACCCGTTCATGACCACCAAGGCCCATGGCACCGGGCTCGGCCTTGCGACGGTGTTTGCGATCGTGGAAGGTCACGGCGGCTGGATCGAGGCGCGAAACCTGGAGGGAGGCGGAGCCTTGTTCGAACTGACGCTGCCCGTTGCAACACCTGCAAGCCAGGAGCCCGCGCCGTGACGCACACGATCCTGATCGTCGATGACGAGGAGCGCCTCCTGGATGTGCTGGGCGGGATGCTGGAAGGGTTCGGCTATACCGTGCTTCAGGCGGGCGGCGCGGTGGACGCATTGGCGCAATTGTCGCGCGAAAGCGTCGATCTCGTGCTCACCGATCTCAGGATGCCCGGCCTGTCGGGCCGCGAGCTTCTGGCCGAAATCCGGCGCACCTATCCGATCCTGCCGGTCGTCGTGATGACCGCCTTCGCGACGCTGCGCGACGCCGTGCAACTCATCAAGGACGGGGCCTTCGACTATATCGGCAAGCCGATCGAGTTCGAGGAACTGGAGGCCACCGTCGCCAACGCCCTGCGCCTCCACGACGCGCTGCGCGACAATGACCGGCTGCGCCAGGAGCTGGAAGGGCGCTACCGGATCGAAGGGCTCGTCGGCACCTCGCCCCGGATGCAGGAGGTGATGAAGGAGATCACCGAGGTCGCGCCCTCGCGCACCACCGTTCTCGTGACGGGCGAAAGCGGCACGGGCAAGGAGGTCGTGGCACGCGCCATCCATTTCAACGGGCCGCGCCGGGCAAAACCCTTTGTCGCCGTCAACGCGGCGGCGATCCCCGAGCAGCTTCTGGAAAGCGAGTTCTTCGGCCATGTGAAAGGGGCTTTCACGGGGGCCACCGCCAACCGGATCGGTCGTTTTGCTCAGGCCGATGGCGGCACACTGTTTCTGGACGAGATCGGCGACATGCCGCTCGCCCTTCAGGCCAAGATCCTGCGCGTGCTTCAGGAGCGCCAGTTCGAGCCGCTCGGCAGTCACCAGACGCGGCAGGTGGACGTGCGCATCGTCGCGGCCACCAATCGGGATCTCAAGCGCATGGTGGCGGAAGGCCAGTTCCGCGAGGACCTGTTCTATCGGCTCGCCGTCTTCCCGATCGCGCTGCCGCCCCTGCGCGAGCGGCGCGAGGATGTTCCCCTTCTCCTGCGCCGCTTCGCCGAGGAGATCGGGCCGCAGGTCGGCCGCCGCGCCGTTGCTTTCAGCCCGGAGGCGGAGGCGCTGCTGATGCGCTACGACTGGCCGGGCAATATCCGCGAACTGCAGAACTGCGTGGAACGCTCGCTCCTCTCCTCGCGCGGGCCGGTGATCGGCGCGGCCGATCTGCCGCCCTATGTCGCGCAGCGCCCCGCCATCCCGAGCGACGCCGCGCCCGCCTTCCCGATCGACCTGGACGAGGCGCTGGACACGTTCGAAAAAGGCCGCATCCTGGCCGCGCTCAAGGAAACCGGCGGCGTTCAGGTGGAAGCGGCGCGCCTTCTCGGCATCAACGAGCGCAGCCTCTGGCATCGCATCAAGAAGCATGGCATCACGGTGACGAAAGCCGTGATGGCATAAGAGCCGGAGCCAAAACCTCGCGGGGTCGGCTGGTCGGATCTTTTCGCCATCCAGGGCGAGCCACGTGTCTCGCCCGTCCTTCGGACCGTCGCGAATGCTCGCCGATGCTGACCTAGCATCGACTGCGCTTGGCTCCTCCCCCACGGACGAAAATCTCTCGACCATCCTCCGCCCGGAGGTTTCGTCTCCAGCTCTAAGACACCTCAGGGCACCTTGAACGAGAAATCCAGTTCGAGGCCGACCGTGTTCTCGGCTTGACCGTCGCGCCGGCCATTGCCGGCCAGCGGCGTTAGGAACTCGTCGTAGATCGTGGTCGAAACACTTGGCGACACCGGCACTTTCAAGGCCGTGGTCGCGCCCGCGTAGAAGCGCGTCGTGGCGTGGACGCCGTGCCCTTCGTCGGCCGCTGTGCGAAAATAGTCTCCGTCCCCAAGCGTCAGGCGCGGCCCGGCCGAGAAGGTCGAGGCTGCCGGGCCGGCCACCACGAGATCGCTCCCGAGCGTGACATGCGCGCCTTCGCCGGCTCCCACATTGTCCAGCGCCTCGGCGCGAACGCGCAGGCGCTCGTCCGGCCACCACTCGGCGAACGCCCCGGCGTCCACGGCCACGCTATGGGAGGCCAGGCGCAGGTCGATGGCCGGACCGGCGGAAAAACCGTCTCGGTCGATCAGCGCGAAACCCATCGCGTCGTCGGGCGTGCTGAAATTGTCCGGTTCGTCCGCGCGGCGCAGATCGAAGGTCGTGGGGAGTAGCGACTTCGCGCCGCCCGTCGCCACCTCCGCGCTGAAGCCGAGCGTCGCGATCCAGCCAGGCGCGACCATCGCCTCGCGGGGCGCATCGTCGCCTTGGGCCGCGAAGGCGGGCGCCGTCACCAGAAGCGCGGCCGATACCAGAACTGTCGATCCGATTCGACGCATCAGACTTCCTTTCGCGCCTCTTATCGTAAGAGACGGCGGCGCAATGGTGAAGCTCTGCCCTTTCATTGTGTTGAATGAGCGGGCGCTTTTCGCCGGCGCATCCGAATCCTACGAAACTGTAAGGATTCATCCGCTCGTGCTGCATTGCAAAAGAGCCGGCTTTGGGGGACATGCCCTTCACAGCGGTGTGATCGGGGGGCTCTCGTCCAAGGGCGCGGCCCCGCTTGGTCGAGCCCGATCCATTTCCACGGAGAGCATGATGGCGGCGGTTTGCACCAATGGCGTGGACACGGGCTTCACCGCCCTCGGCATGGGAAAGGTCGCCATTCTCGGCGTGTTTCAGGGCATCACCGAGCTTCTGCCGATCTCCTCCACGGCGCATATGCGGATCGTGCCCGCCGTTCTCGGCTGGCCCGACCCCGGCTCGGCCTTTTCCGCCGCCATGCAGATGGCCGCGCTTTTTGCCGTGGTCAGCTATTTCTGGCGCGACATCACCGGTCTTGTCGGCGGTTCGGTGAAGGCGCTCGGCGCGCGCCGCTTCGACGCGCCGGAACTGAAACTCGGCGTCGGCATCGTGGTCGGCACGCTGCCCATCGTGGTCGGCGGCCTTCTTCTCAAGAACGTTCTGAACGCCTGCGGCTCGCCGCTGCGCGAACTCTGGGTGATCGGCCTTGCCTCTATCGTCATGGCGCTGCTTCTGGCGCTGACGGAATGGACGAGCCGCCATCGGCGCGGCTTCGAGACGATCGGCTTCAAGGACGCGCTTCTGGTCGGCATCGCGCAGGCCGGCGCGTTGATCCCCGGCGTGTCCCGCTCGGGCTCGACGCTGACCATGGCGCTGTTTCTCGGCCTGAAGCGGGACGATGCGGCGCGCTTTTCCTTTCTGCTCGGCCTGCCGGCCATTCTCGGCGCGGGCCTGAAGGAACTCGTCGAGCTTCACCATGCCGGGCTCGACGCGCAGGGATGGGCGGTTCTGGGCGTCGGCCTCGTCACCGCCTCGCTGTCCGCCTTCGTGGCGATCTGGAGCCTGATGCGCATCATGGAGCGCTTCTCGGCCTGGCCCTTCGTCTATTACCGCTTGGCCATGGGCCTCATCCTGCTCGCCGGCGTCTGGACGGGCCTCTTTCAGGGATGATGCCGAGCGCTTGCGATGGCGCAATCCTCGGCGTCGCATGACGTGAATGTCCTGTCTGCCGGATGGCGACGCGGCTAGGCTTCTCCCATGTGTTTGGAGAGCGCCATGCCCGATTTCCGCCTCCCCCCGATGTCCTTCACGACGCGGCGGCCTTGATGGGCCGCGCCATCTGGCACGGGTGAACCGACATGTTCTTGAGTGTTTTCGATCTCTACAAGATCGGCATTGGCCCCTCCAGCTCCCACACGATGGGGCCGATGACGGCGGCCGCGCGCTTCCTCGCCGAACTCAAGGCAGGCCAATGGCCGCGCCCGCAAGGGGCGATCGTCCACCGCCTGCGCGCCATCCTGCACGGCTCGCTCGCCTTTACCGGCGTCGGCCACGCGACCGACCGCGCCGTGGTGCTGGGGCTCGCCGGTTACACGCCCGCCACGATCGACCCGGACGATGTGGAAGGGATCGTTTCCAGCGTCACGGCGAAAGGCGAAGTGCAGCCGGGCGGCCACCCGGCTTACGCTTTCGACCCCGCGCGCGATCTCGTCTTCGATCGCGCGCGGGCGTTGCCGGGCCATGCCAACGGGCTCGCCTTCGAGGCGTTGGATCGCAACGGCGCGATGCTGCTGCGCCGTGTCTACTATTCGATCGGCGGCGGCTTCGTGGTGGACGAGGACGAGCTGAGCCGCAAGGATGCGGTTTCGCCAGCCGGCGAGGCGCCCTCCAGCGTGCCCTATCCCTTCACCTCCGCCAGCGAGATGCTGGCCATGGCCGCGCGCTCCGGCTTGTCGATCGCCGAGATGCAGCGCGAGAACGAGCTGACGCTGACGAGCGCGCAGGATCTCGACGCAAGGCTCGACGCCATCGCCGAGACCATGGCCGACTGTATCCGGCGCGGCATCCGGCAGGAGGGCATCATGCCCGGCGGGCTGAAGATCCGCCGCCGCGCTAAGGCGATCCACGACAAGCTCCAGGCGGACGCCGCGCGCAACGTCTTCCAGCCGCTTCTCGCCAATGACTGGCTCTCGGTCTACGCCATGGCCGTCAACGAGGAGAATGCCTGCGGCGGGCGCGTGGTCACCGCGCCGACCAATGGCGCGGCGGGCGTCGTGCCGGCGGTTCTGCAATATGTCCGGCATTTCCACACGGACGCGACCAAGGCCGATCTGCGGACCTTCCTCCTCACCTCGGCGGCGATCGGCGGCATCATCAAGCGCAACGCCTCGATCTCGGGTGCGGAGGTCGGCTGCCAGGGCGAGGTCGGCTCGGCCTCGGCCATGGCGGCGGCGGGCCTTGCGGCGCTGATGGGGGCCAATCCGCTCCAGGTCAAAATGCCGCCGAGATTGCGCTGGAGCATCATCTCGGCATGACCTGCGACCCCGTGCGCGGGCTGGTGCAGGTGCCCTGTATCGAGCGCAACGCCTTTGGCGCGGTGAAGGCGGTGACGGCTGCCTCGCTCGCGATGAAGGGCGAAGGGCTGCATTTCGTGCCGCTCGACGCCTGTATCGAGACCATGCGCCAGACCGGGCTGGATATGGACCATCGCTACAAGGAAACGAGCCTCGGCGGGCTCGCGGTCAACCTGCCCGAATGTTGAGAGCCGGCCCTGCCGGCCTCTTCCTCCAGTGTATCCAGAATCGAGCGTCGCAATGAGCCAGTATGTGCTGACCGCCTCCTGCGCTTCGACGCGCGGCATCGTCGCCTCCGTCTCGGCGCATCTGGCCGGGCGCGGCTGCAATATTCTGGACTCCGCGCAATTCGTGGATCGCGAGGCCGGACGCTTCTTCATGCGCGTCGGGTTCGATTCCGAGGACGGGGCCGGCTTGGAGGCGATCGAAGACGGTTTCAGCGATCTCGCTGATCGCTTCGAGATGCGCTATGCCTTTCATGACAGGGCGCGGCGCATGAAGGTGCTGCTCATGGTGTCGCGCTTCGGCCATTGCCTCAACGACATTCTCTACCGCTGGCGCATCGGCGCGCTGCCGATCGACATCGTCGGTGTCATCTCCAACCATCTCGACTATCAGAAGCTCGTGGTGAACCACGACATTCCGTTCCACCATGTGCCGGTGACCAAGGCCAATAAACCCGAGGCCGAGGCGCGCATTCTCCAAATCGCGGATGAGGCGGGCACCGAACTGATCGTGCTCGCGCGCTATATGCAGGTGTTGTCGGACGCGATGTGCCAAAGCATGTCGGGGCGCATCATCAACATTCACCACTCGTTCCTGCCGAGCTTCAAGGGCGCCAACCCCTACAAACAGGCCTATGAGCGCGGCGTGAAGCTGATCGGCGCGACGGCGCATTACGTGACCGCCGATCTCGATGAAGGGCCGATCATCGAGCAGGACGTGGCGCGCGTCACGCACGCGCAGTCGGCCTCCGATTATGTGACGATCGGGCGGGACATCGAGGCGCAGGTTCTGGCGCGCGCGATCCACGCCCATATCCACCACCGCGTCTTCCCCAATGGCAACCGCACGGTGGTCTTCCCGGCCTCGCCCGGCGATCACGCCTCGGAGCGGATGGGCTGAGAGTCAGCCGGCCTCTCTTCAGCCTGCACTACCGGGCGCGGATAGCATCGCCTGTCGCCGCCCCTTGGCGACGAGCCAGCGATGGAAATCCCGCGCGAAGGGCTTCTCCAGCGAGGCCGGGTTCCAGCCGAGATAATAGGGCGCGGCGAGACGCAGGCGGTGGTCGAAGGGAATGACAAGCCGGCCCGTTTCCAGCTCGTCCGCGATCATCGACATCTGCGCCAGCACGAAGCCTCGACCCGCGACGGCCGCGTCGATGGCGCTGGAGGACAGCATATAGGAGAGATCGCGCGGGAAGGCGCTGGCCGGCGCGTCGATGCTGGCCGCCCAATCCTCCCAGCTGGGCGCGCGCGAGGCCGCGCCCGACCAGACGATGTGAAGCAGCGGAAAGCGCAGAATGTCCGCGCCGGTGGCCAGATCCTGCCCCTCGATCAGCCGAGGCGCGCAGGCCGGCACGGCCCAGTCGGTGAAGAGTTCGATCGCATGATGGTAGCGCGGCTGCGGCCCGTAGAAGATGCGAAAGTCGATCCCGTCCCGCTCGAAGTCGGGCTCCTGCTCGGTGCCGACGAGTTGCACCGCCGCGCCCGGACAGAGCGCCCGCCAGTCGAAGATTTCGCGCCCGATCCACTTGCCGAGAACCGAGGTGAGAGCACTCAGGCTCAGCGCCGTGTCGGCATGGGCGCGGCGCACGATCTCGGCCGCGCCGGAGAGCTGGGAAAAGCCCGCCTGGATCTCGGCATGATAGAGCTTGCCCCAGCGCGTCAGCTCCATGCGCCGCCCATGCCGGTCGATCAGCGCGAGGCCGAGATGCTCCTCCAGCTTCTGCAATTGCTGCGTCACCGCGCCGGGCGACACGCCGAGCTCGCGCGCCGCCTCGCTGACACTGCCATGCGTGCCGAAGGCGGCGAAGGCTTGGAGCGCTTTCAGGTGGGGGATGGGCGCCATGTCGGATCTGGACAGCCGGGCTCAGATTGGATTTAGAATAACTAAAACATAGCACAGTTTTAAGCCCGTTGCCCATCCTGCCGAAAGTTTCGACAATGGTCGCACACGGCAGGTCGAGGATGGGATCGATGTTTCTGAAAAACGCCTGGTATGTCGCCGCCTGGGATCATGAAGTGAGCGACGGCCTCCTGCCGGTCCGCCTCCTCGGCGAGAACATCGTCCTCTATCGCCGCCGCGACGGCGCGGTCGCCGCGCTGGAGGATGCCTGCCCGCATCGCAAGCTTCCGCTCTCCATGGGCCGGGTCAAGGGCGACGATGTCGAGTGCGGCTACCATGGCCTGACCTTCGACGGCACGGGCACCTGCACCCGCGTTCCCGGCGCCGAGCGCATTCCGCATGTGGCGCGCGTTCGCTCCTATCCGATCCATGAGCGCTACGGGCTTCTCTGGATCTGGATGGGCGAGGCCGAGAAGGCCGATCCGGCCGCGATCTTCCAGGTCGAGCATTGGGGCGATCCCGCCTGGGGCATCAATCGCGGCGAGTCCATGGTTCTGGACTGCAACTATCTCTACATGACCGACAATCTGCTCGACCCTTCGCATGTCGCTTGGGTGCATCAGAGTTCCTTCGCCAGTTCCGCCTGCGAGGAAACGCCGCTGGAAACCACGGTCGCGCCCGATGGCGTGACGGTCTGGCGCTGGATGATCGATTCCGAGCCCGCGCCCTTCTACGCGCCCTTCCTGAAATTCTCGGGCAACTGCGATCGCAAGCAGCATTACGAGGTGCGCTATCCCTCGAACGCGATCATCAAGGCCATCTTCGTGCCGGCCAACAGCTATCGTGAGGGCGAGCCTCTGCATGAGGACGTGTTCCTCATGGACAGCTACAATTTCATGACGCCGGTGGATGACAACCACACCAAATATTACTGGTTCCAGATGCGCAATTTCGCGCCTGATGATGCCGAGGTCTCGGCTCGTTTCGCCAAGTCCGTGCGCGGGGCCTTCGAGGAGGATAAACTGGTGCTGGAAGCCGTGCACCAGGGCATGGCCAACAAGCAGACGCCCAATCTCGATCTCAAGATCGACGTCGGCCCGCTGCGCTTCCGCCGCCGCCTGCAACAGATGATCGAGGCCGAGCGCGCGACCCTTGCGCCCGCAACGCAGGTCGCGGCCGAATGAGCGAGGCCGCGCCTTCGGGTTTCCGGCGCCTTCGCCTCATCGACATCAAACCGGAAAGCGAGGCCATCGCCTCGTTCCGGTTCGAGCCGGTCGATCCCGGCGGCTGGGCGCCCTACCGCCCCGGCCAGTTCCTCGCTTTCCGGGTGCCCGACGCGAGCGCGCCGGGCGGCTGGGCCCTGCGCAACTATTCGATCTCCGGCCCGTCGGACGGGCGGACCTATCGCGTCTCCGTCAAGCGCGAGCCCTATGCGGGCAGCGAGCATGGCGCGGGGCTCGGCTCCGGCCATTTCCACCATCGCCTCCAGCCGGGCGACGAGGTGTTGGCGAGTGCGCCGCGGGGCGAGTTCGTGCTGGACGAGGCGAGCCTACGCGCCGTCCTGCTCCTGTCGGGCGGCGTCGGGCTGACCCCGCTGGTCGCCATGCTGCATCGCCTGGCCGAGACCTCGGACCGGCCCGTCTTCTTCATCCACGCCGCCGAGAATGGTCGCCACCACGCGCTGGCCGATGAGGTCGAAGCGCTGGCGGCGCGCCGTCCCGGCCTTCGCACGGCCTTTGTCTACCGCACGCCCGACGCGGCAGACACGGCGCGGGGTCGGCATGTCGCCTCGGGTCTGGTGACGCGCGAGGTCTTGCAATCGCTGCTGCCGCTCGATGATTACGACGCCTATCTCTGCGGCCCGCCTGGTTTCATGCGCGCGCAATATGACGCGCTGACGAGCCTTGGGCTCCGCCCCGAGCGCATCGCCTACGAGTTCTTCGGTCCGGCGTCGCTTCTTGGCGCGCCGGAGGTCGTCGTTGCCCCCGCCACCGTTCCCGAGCCGGCCCCTGCCCCATCGGGCGAAGGCCCGCTCGTGTCCTTTGCGGCCTCGGGTAGGTCTGCGGCGTGGAGCGAGAGTGCGGGTTCCCTGCTGGACCTTGCCGAAGGCGCGGGCCTTTCCCCGCCCTTCAGCTGCCGCGCCGGCGTCTGCATGAGTTGCAGCACCAGGATTCTGTCCGGCGAGGTCGAGTATTTCGAAGATCCCTTGGACGAACCCCCGCCCGGCGAAGTGCTGCTCTGCTGCACGCGGCCGCGCGGCAGCGTCACGCTCGACATCTGACGGCACCCCGCCGCTTCTCCTTACTGAAAGTCCGCACTCTTGAGCGACGCACATGCCCGTCTTCGCCTCAATCCGCATGTCGCGGCCCTGCCGCCCTACAATGCCGGCCTTAGTCTCGACGTCGCGCGCCGCGCCAGCGGGCGGGACGACATCGCGCGCCTTGCCAGCAACGAGAACCCGGACGGCTGCTCGCCGCGCGTTCTGGACGCGCTTCGGGGCTTCGACCCCTCGCGCTATGCCGACCCCGCCTGCACGGCGCTGCGCGAGGCGATCGGCGCGTTTCTTGGGGCCGCCCCCGATCGCATCGTCTGCGGCAATGGCTCGGAAGAGCTGATCGCAGCCATCTCGCGCGCCGCGCTGGAGCCAGGCCGAGACGTCCTGACCGTCGCCCCGAGCTTCGGCCTGCATGAGATCGAGCCACTGGCGGCCGGCGCGCGGGTGCGCAAGGTCGCGATGCGCGAGGATTTCGGCTTCGATCTTGCCGCGCTGGAAGACGCGCTGCGAAACGGACCGGCGCTGTTCTTCCTGTCCTCGCCCTGGAACCCGGTCGGCCCGGCGCTGGACGAAGCCGGCCTCCGCCGATTGGCTGAGGCCGCACAGGGGCTCGGCACGCTCTTCGTCCTGGACGAGGCCTATTTCGAATATGGCGGCGACGCGCTTCCCGATGCGCAACGTATCCTCGGCGAAGCCGGCCTGCCCTTCGTGATCCTGCGCACCTTCTCGAAAGCCTATGGGCTGGCGGGCCTGCGCGTCGGCTATGCGCTCGCCAGTGACACCGCCCTTGCCCGCACCATCGCGGCGGCGAAAACGCCCTTCAACGTCAACGGCGCGGCGCAGATCGCGGCCCTTGCCGCACTGGCCGATCAGGACTGGATGCGAGCGTCCGTCGCCAAGCTGGAAGTGAGGCGCACATGGCTGGCTGAGGGCCTGGAAGCGGCCGGTTTCCGTGTCGCGCCCTCGCGCACGAATTTCCTCTTCGTGGACACGGGCGGCGACAGCGCCGAGGCGGCGGCCGCGCTTCTGTCGGAGGGCATCATCGTCAAGCCTTGGCGCGAGGCGGGCTTCGAGCGCTTCCTGCGCGTGACGATCGGCACCGCGTCCGACAGCGAACGCTTTCTGACCGCCCTGATCCGCTGGAGGGACCAGACATGAGCGACGTTGCCCTGCCGCTGCCCGCCGGGTTCGAAGACCAGCTCCGCGCGCTTCTGGGCTCGTCCAACGTGAAGACCGACGACGCGCTGGCGGCGGTCGATCCCGGCTGGAACGCCGACAATCTGAAGGGCGGCATCCTGGCCCTGCCCGGCACGGTGGATGAAGTCGCCGCGCTGGTGCGCCTGTGCCGCGAGGCGGGAGTTTCGGTCGTGCCGCAGGGCGGGCGTACGGGTCTCGTCGGCGGCTCGGTGTCGCGGCCGGGTCAGCTGATCCTCTCCACCCAGCGCCTCAGCGCGGTGGAACGGCTCGACCCGATCGAGCGCACCGTCACGGTCGGGGCCGGCGCGACGCTGCAATCGGTGCAGGAAGCGGCGGCGCGCCATGGGCTGGAGCCCGGCATCGACTTGCCCTCGCGCGGCACGGCGACGGTCGGAGGCATGATCTCGACCAATGCCGGAGGCATCATGGCCTTCCGCAACGGCGTCATGCGTCATCGCATTCTCGGCCTCGAAGCCGTGCTGCCCGATGGCACGGTGATGAGCGATCTCACCCGCGTCGTGAAGACCGCCGCCGGCTATGATCTGAAACATCTCCTGATCGGCGCGGAAGGCACGCTCGGCATCGTCACCCGCGCCGTCCTGAAGCTCGACATGCTGCCGCAGGCGAGCGCCACGGCATTGTTCGGCCTGCCGTCGGTCGAGGCCGTTCTGGAGGTGATCCAGTTGGCGCTTCGGATGCCCGGCGTCGATCTGCGCGGCGCGGAAGCCATGTGGAAGCCGTTTCTGGATCTGACGGCCGAAGCGCTCGGCTGGCGCGACGCCGCCATCGACCGCTCGGCCCCGGTCTATCTTCTCCTGTCGATCGGTGGTGCGGAAGACGGCAGCCTGCCCGCCGCTTTCGAAAGCCTGTTCGAGAGGGTGGCGGAGCGCTTTCCGGAGGCGAGCGGCCTGATCGCCCAATCGGGCCGGCAGGAGCGCGATCTCTGGCGCCTGCGCGAAGACACCGATCTCGTTTATCACGCCTATCCCGGCGCGCCCTCCTTCGACGTGTCGCTGCCGCAGTCCGAGATTTCCGGCTATGTGGAGCGGGTGGAGGCGGAGTTGAAGGCGCTGGATGGGGCCTTCGAGCCGCTGATCTTCGGGCATCTCGCCGACGGCAATCTCCACGTCATCCTCAACTGCCCCGGCCCGCTGAAGCCCGCGCGCATGGCAGCGGTGGAAGACGTTCTCTATCGCGACGTGAAGAGGCGCGGCGGCTCCTTTTCGGCCGAACACGGCGTCGGCACCAAGCGCATCGCGCCGATGGAGGCGACGAGCGACTCCGGCAAGCTCGCCCTGATCCGCCATATCAAGGCGAGCCTAGACCCGGAGGGGCTGATGAATCCGGGCGTGATCGTGCGGCGGTAGATGATCATGCGCCCGGCGAGGGCGTGAAGCGCGCGACGAGTTCGTGCGCCTCGCCGGGATAGGTGATCTCGACGGCGGTGACGCTGGCATCCGAGTTCCAGGTGCGCCGGTCGATGACGAGACAGGGCGTGCCGGGCGGGATCAGAAGCGCGGCCGATGTGAGCGCGTCGGCCCCCGCCGCTCGGATCGTGTGCTCGGCGCTGGTCCAGGGCACGCGCGCCATCAGCCAGGCGCCCGGCGGCTCGGCGGCGGAAAACGCCGTCTCGGCCGCGTCCGGCACGACGGTCAGGTCGATCAGCCGGTTTTCGAGGCAGAAGGGCTGGCGCGCGGCGAAGTGCCGGCAGAGGATCGACAGGACAGGACGTGGCTCGCCGAGGCCGAGGCGCTTGGCGTCCTGCGCGTCCGCCTCGCGCTGCTCGAGACGCATCATCTCGAACCCGTAGGCGAGGCCCAGTCCCTCCACCTCGCGGCGGATATCGGCGATCTCCATCACGGCCGAATAGGATTGCGGGCGGCGCACGAAGCTCCCCGCCTTGCGCCGCCGCTCGATGAGCCCGGCCGAGACGAGTTCGCCCATTACCTTGTTCACGGTCATGCGCGAGCAGCCGAACTGCGCGGCGAGCGCCTGTTCGAAGGGCAGCTGCGTGCCGGGCGGCCATTCGCCCGACAGGATGCGCCCGCGCAGCTCGGCCAGGATCGTCTGATGCAGCGAAGGGCGGGGGGCGACTGTCACAGACGCCAAGGCGCGGATCTCAAGGGGCTTGGAGCAGCATGGCCGCGCCGCGGTCGAGATAGGTTTCCAGGAACTGCGTCAGTCGCGGGTGGCGGGGATGGGCGAAGACCTCTGCCGGCGGGCCGACGAGTTGAAGCTTGCCGCCGTCCAGAAAGGCGATCTTCTGCCCGACCGTCGCGGCAAAGCCGATCTCGTGCGTGACGACCACCATGGTCATGCCTTCGGCGGCCAGCGCGCGCATGACGTTCAGCACCTCGCCGGTCAGTTCCGGGTCGAGCGAGGAGGTCGGCTCGTCGAACAGCATGATGGCCGGCTGGAGCGCCAGCGCGCGGGCGATGGCGACGCGCTGCTGCTGCCCGCCTGAAAGCTGCGAGGGATAATGCCCGGCGCGCTCGGCGAGGCCCACATGGCGCAGCTGCTCCATGCCCCGCGCCTCGGCCTCGTCCCGCTTCAGACCGCGCACGCGCAAGAGCGCCTCGCAGACATTGCCGAGCGCGGTCATGTGGGGCCAGAGATTGAACTGCTGGAAGACCATGCCGATATGGCCGCGCACCTCGCGAATGCTGGAGGCCGGCAGGCGCGTGCGCCGACCGCTGGCATCCTCGGTGAAGCCGAGCGGCGCGCCGTTGATATGGATCGTGCCGCTGGTGGCCTCCTCCAGAAACGCCATGCAGCGCAGGAGCGTGGATTTGCCCGAGCCCGAGGGGCCGATGAGGCAGGTCGTGCCGCCGCGCGGCACTTCGAGGTCGATGCCCTTCAGAACCTCGGTTTCGCCGAAGCGCTTGGTGAGGTTGCGGACGGCGATGGCGGGGATGCTCGTGCTCATGAGAACCTGAACTTGGAAAGCCGACGTTCGCTGAAGCGGCCGAGCCACCCACAGGCCTCGACCAGAAGCCAGTAGAACAGGGCGAGCAGGAACATGGCTTCGACAAAGGCATATTGCTGCGAGCCGATGGCCCCGATCACCATGGTCATTTCCGGCACGGTGATGATCGAGAGAACCGCCGTCTCCTTGACGAGGAGAATGGTCATGTTCACGCATTGCGGCAGGACCAGCATGGTCATCTCGGGCAGGAGAATGCGCCGGATGATCTGCGCGCGCGTGAGGCCGACGCATTCGGCGGCCTCGACATGGCCGGGCGGAATGGCGCGGAAGCCGGCGCGGAAGATTTCAGAGAAATAGGCCGCGCCGTAGATGGTGAGGCCGATTAGCCCGGCGGGGATCGGGTCGAGCCGCAGGCCGATGGCCGGGCCGCCGAAATAGAGAAGGAAAATCTGCACCAGAAACGGCGTGCCGCGCAGAATCTCCACGAAGAAGCGCAGGATCAAGCCGAGCCAGAGCGGGCCGAACTGGCGAAGCGTGGCGACCAGAAATCCGAGGATCAACCCGCCCAGCGTCGAGGCGACCCAGATCGCGACCGTGACGCGCAGACCCGAGAGAATGGCCGGAAGCTGGCCGAGAATGAGATCGACGTCGAAATTCATGCCCGGCCTGTTTTCACGAGGCGTTCGGCGAGCGAGCCCGCGCCGGCCAAGGTCCAGTTCATCACGAGATAGAGCCCGCCCGCGACCGCGTAGAACAGGAGCGGCTTGTAGGTGCTCGCCGCCAGATTCTGCGCCATGCGCGTCAGCTCGATGACGCCGACGACGGAAATCAGGGAGGACGCCTTCAGGATCAGGATCGCCTCGTTGACGAGCGCGGGGATGGTGAGACGCAGCGCGATCGGCGCGCGGATGCGCCGGAACTGCTGCCAAGCGTTGAGCCCGACCAAATCGGCCGCTTCCAGCAGCCCCTTGGGAACGGAGGCGAAGCCGCCACGAAGGTTTTCCGCCTGATAGGCGGCGGTGCAGAGCGACAGGCCGATCAGGGCCGCGACGGTGCTCGGCACCATGACACCCAGCACGGGCAGGAGATTATAGATCAGGAGGAGCTGCACCAGCAGCGGAACGCCCCGAAAAAAGGAGATGAAGGCGACCGCCGGCCAGCGCAGAAGCGCGCTCGGGGACAGGCGGCCGGCGCAGATCACGAGGCCGAGGGCGAGCCCGATCACGATCGAGACGGCGCTGAGAAGCAGCGTATTGCCCGCCGCCCAAAGCATCAGCTCGAAAAGCCGCATCGGCATAAGGGACGTCCTCGAAGGGAAGGCGGGCCGAGCGAGGGATCGGCTCGGCCCGAGTTTCGATCAGAAGGCGGGTTCGGGCGCGACGTCGGGCGTCTCGAAGGTGACACCGAACCACTTCTTCTGGAGTTCGCCGAGGCGGCCGTCCTTCTTCATCTTAACGATGGCGGCCTGCATGGCGTCGAGCAGCGGCTGATCGTCGGCCTTCTTGGTGCCGATGAAGCCGAAATAGCTCTTTTGGCCGAAGGGCGGGTTCACGACGGCGAAGATGTCGGGCTGCTTTTCCGCGACATAGGCGATGTTGGGGAAGGAATTGGCGACCGCCGCGATGCGCCCGGCGGCAAGATCGGCATAGGCTTCGTTGAAGCCGACATATTCGCGCGTCTCGATCGGCTTGGGCAGGGTCTTACCATAGGCGATGGCCTGCGCCAGCTGCGAGGTGGCCTTGCCCGCGCCGACGAGCTTGCCGGCCACATCCTCGGGCTTCTGGATGCTGTCGTCGCCCTTGGCCTTCAGGAACGCGACGGTCGCCTCGGCGACCGGCGACAGGAAGCGATAGCGCTCCATGCGGGCCTTGGTGATCGTGGCGGGGCCCGCCACCACGTCGAACTGGCCGGCTTCGAGGCCGGGCAGCACGCCGTCCCAAGGCAGCTCGACCCACTGGACCTTGACGCCGAGTTCCTTGCCGATCTCGTTAAAGGCATCGACGTTGAGGCCCGTATGCTCGCCCGCCTCGTCGATGAAGTCGAAGGGCGCAAAGGCCGTTTCCGTGCCAACTTTCAGAACGCCCGCCGCCTTGACGCGCGCCAGCGCATCCTCGGCATGGGCCATGAGAGGCATCGACAGCGCCATGGCGAGGCCGAGCGCCGTCTTCAGAAACATGCGTTTTTTCATGCCGGTCTCCTGCGGTGGAGATAGAGGGCAGGACGGGCCGTCGGCGCCTTCCCGAATAAGCCTAGACATAACACCGACTCATGCGCGGCGTGTCAATCTCTGTGCAGCTGCGAAATTGCCCAAAAGTTAGGCCGTAACACGCCATCGCGATGGGCGATGTCCGCGCATTTGGTTTGCGCGCCCGCTCTGCGATCAGTTTCGCTCGCTCGAGCAGGCCTGCCCGTTTGGGCGGCTGCGAAGGAGGTCGTCGAAGTTTTGCCGCGAATTCCGCTCGCCTGTCCAGCCTGATGAATATGTCTATACATGTTGATTTCGATAAGGTAGCCTTTCGCGTATTGGCCCAAGCGTGGGGCTCGGCGGGCCGGGCTTGCCGCCCCCGATCGCTCGCAGGCTCCATGCTTTCCGCATCATCTCGCCCCGTCTGGAGAGGCTCATGACCCCGATTCGCCTGACCCCTGGCAGCGCAACCCTCAACGACTGGCGCGCGATCTATCGCGGCGCCGTGCCGGAACTGGACCCCGCCTGCCTGCCTGCGGTGGACGCCTCGGCGGCGGCGGTGTCGCGCATTCTGGCGCGCGGCGAGCCGGTCTATGGGATCAACACGGGCTTTGGAAAGCTGGCGAGCGTTCGCATCGACGGCGAGGATCTGGCGACCCTCCAGCGCAATATCGTGCTCAGCCACGCGGCGGGCGTCGGCGAGCCGATGCCCGTGTCCGTCTGCCGCCTCATGATGGCGTTGAAGCTCGCGAGCCTCGGCCAGGGCGCGTCGGGCGTGGCGCGCACGACGATCGCGCTTCTCGAAGCGCTTCTCGCCAGGGGTCTCGTTCCGGTCGTGCCCTGCCAGGGCTCGGTCGGCGCGTCCGGCGATCTCGCTCCGCTCTCGCACATGACGGCGGCGATGATCGGGGTGGGCGAGTTCTTCGTGAACGGCGCGCGCCTGCCTGCCCTCACCGCGCTGGAGCAGGCGGGTCTGGCGCCGATCGAACTCTCGGCCAAGGAAGGGCTCGCCCTTCTCAACGGCACGCAATTCTCCACCGCCAACGCGCTGGCCGGATTGTTCGAGGCCGAGCGCCTGTTTCATTCCGCGCTCGTGACCGGCGCGTTGTCGACGGACGCCGCGCGTGGTTCGGATACGCCCTTCGACCCCCGCATTCACGCGCTGCGCCGCCATCGCGGGCAGATCGAGGCGGCAGCGGCGCTGCGCGCGCTGATGGCGGGCTCGGCGATCCGCGACTCGCACCGGGTGGACGATCCCCGCGTGCAGGACCCCTATTGCCTGCGCTGTCAGCCGCAGGTCATGGGCGCGGCGCTCGATATTCTGCGTCAAGCCGCCGCGACCCTCGAAGACGAGGCGAACGGCGTGTCCGACAATCCGCTGATCTTCGCCGATACGGACGAAGCGCTGTCGGGCGGCAATTTCCACGCCGAGCCGGTCGCCTTCGCGGCCGACATGATCGCCATGGCCGTCTGCGAGATCGGCTCCATTTCCGAGCGGCGCATCGCCATGTTGGTGGATCCCGCGCTGTCGGGCCTGCCCGCCTTCCTCACCCCGCGCCCCGGCCTCAATTCGGGTTTCATGATTCCGCAGGTGACGGCCGCCGCGCTGGTGTCGGAAAACAAGCAGCGCGCCATGCCGGCCAGCGTCGATTCCATTCCGACCTCGGCCAATCAGGAAGACCACGTGTCCATGGCCGCCCATGGCGCGCGCCGCCTTCTCGCCATGGTCGAGAACGCCTATGGCGTCATCGGCATCGAGCTGCTGGCGGCCGCGCAGGGCTGCGATCTCGGCCCCGCCCTTGCCTCCAGCCAGCCTCTGGAGGCCGTGCGCGCGCTGGTTCGCGCCCGCGTGCCGACCCTGACGGACGACCGCCATTTCCATCCCGATCTGGAAGCGGCGATCGACATGGTGCGCAGCGGTCAGGTGGCCGAAGCGGCTTCCGCCATCGCGCTTCCCGCGCTCGGCTGACCTTAGATAAGGCCGAGGCCGGCGCTTGATCCCGGCCTCGGCTCCCGACAGGATAGGCGCATCCTTGCCCGATTCCGCCGGGCCCCGCATGGGAGACACAAGCGCATGAGAGCGCCTCCGCCTCAGCCCAACCCCCTGGCGCGCGCCGTTCTGCCGCCCCCTATTCCCGTCGCGAAGGGTTGGCTGGCCGCCTATGACGGGACGCACGGCCCGATCGTCGATCTCAGCCAGGCCGTGCCGGGCGATCCGCCGCCCGAGGCCCTGTCGCGCCGGCTGGCGCAGCAGGGCGCGGACGCCGGAGCCGCCCGCTATGGGCCGATCCTCGGCGACGACGCGCTGCGCGCCGCCTATGCGCAGGACTGCTCGCGCTTCTACCGCGCTCGGATCGAGCCGGGCGACGTAGCGATCACGGCGGGCTGCAACCAGGCCTTCTTCGTCGCCGCGATGGCGGTGGCGAAACCGGGCGATTCTGTGCTTCTGCCCGTTCCCTGGTATTTCAACCACCAGATGACGCTGGAGCTTCTGGGTATCGAGCCCCGCGCGCTGGAAACCCGAGCCGAAAACGGCTTCGTGCCGGATGTGGAAGCCGCCGAAGCGCGGATCGATGCGACGACGCGGGCGATCGTTCTCGTCTCGCCCAACAATCCGACCGGCGCGATCTACCCGCCGGAGACGATCGCCGCCTTCCTGGACCTTTGCCGACGGCGCGGGCTGTATCTCATTCTGGACGAGACCTATCGCGACTTCGTGGGTGGGACCGCGCCCCATGCGCTGTTTGCCGAGCCGGATTGGCGCGATCATTTGATCGACCTTTATTCTTTCTCCAAATCCTTCGCCATTCCGGGCTATCGCCTCGGCGCGATGACGGCGGGCTCCGCGCTTCTGTCGGCCGCCGAGACGATCCTCGACTGTATGCAGATCTGCGCCCCGCGCCCGGCGCAGGTGGCGCTGGCGCCCGCCATTGCCGAGACCGCCGATTGGCGCGCCGAGAAGACACGGGCCGTTCTAGATAAGGCCGACGCCTTCCGCCGCGCCATGGCGCAGCGGCCGGACTGGCCGATCCGGCAGATCGGCGCCTATTTCTGCTTTGTCGAACATCCCTTCCCCGACCGGACGGATGTGGAGGTGGCCAAGGCGCTGGCCGCGCAGCTGGGGCTTCTCGTGCTGCCCGGCTCCTTTTTCGGGCCAGGGCAAGAGCGCTTCCTGCGCGTCGCCTTCGCCAATGTCGATATCGCGAGGCTCGAGCGCTTCGCGGACCGGCTGGCTCTGTCCGACACGTTGTTTTCGAGGAATGAGGTAGCCGCATGAGCGACGAAACGCTGGAGGCGCTGCGCGCGCGCTTTTCGGGCGAGAACGAAACCCGCATCTACGACCCGCATTTCGCCGAGGTCGCCTCGCGCCTTTTCGACGCCAAGGGCACGCGAGTCGCGCCCTATGCCGGTCTGCCGACGCTTCTCGACGCGCCTTATCGCGCGGTGGACTGGACCGCGCCCGATCTCTCCGATCTCGATATCGCGCTGATCGGCGTGCCCATGGATCTCGGGGTCACCAATCGCAACGGCAGCCGTTTCGGCCCGCGCGCGCTGCGCGCCATCGAGCGCGTCGGCCCTTACAATCATGTTCTGCGGACCATGCCGGGGCGCGAAATGCGGGTGGCCGATTGCGGCGACGTGCCCTTCCGTAGCCGCTTTCATCTCGACCTGTCGCATGAGGACATCGAGGCCACGATCCGCACCGTCGTCTCCGCCGGCGTGATCCCGCTCAGCGTCGGCGGAGACCATTCGATCTCCCTGCCGATTCTGCGCTCGGTCGGGCGCGAACGTCCCGTCGGCATGATCCATATCGATGCCCATTGCGACACATCCGGGCCGTTCGACCAGTGCCGCTTCCACCATGGTGGGCCGTTCCGCCACGCCGTTCTGGAAGGTGTGCTCGATCCCCGTCGCACGATCCAGATCGGCATTCGCGGCTCGTCGGACTATCTCTGGGAGTTCTCCACGGCCTCGGGCATGACCGTGATCCATGCCGAGGAAGTGCAGGAAATGGGCCTTGCCGCCGTGATCGAGCGGGCGCTCGCCGTGGTGGGCGATGGGCCGACCTATCTCTCCTTCGATATCGACAGCCTCGACCCCGCTTTCGCGCCGGGAACCGGCACGCCCGAGATCGGCGGCCTTTCGACGCGGGAGGCGCAGGTTCTGCTGCGCGGCCTGAAGGGCGTCGATCTCGTCGGCGGCGACGTGGTGGAGGTCGCTCCGCAATATGACGCGACCACCAACACCGCGCAGGCGGGTGCGCAGATGCTGTTCGAAATCCTGAGCCTTCTGCCCTTTGCGCCGAGCCTTGCGGGCGCGCGGGATCGATAGCGCTTCGACCGGCTCGGATCGGAGGTCGCGGCGTCGGCTCGCCGTGACCCACTTCCTTGCAGCCTGTTTGACCGTTGCGCGCGAGCAACGTCCGTAGGCGCTGCCTTTCTTCCGACCTTGCGAGACGAATCGTCAATTAAATCGTCACCACTGAGCGTCAACCTGAGGGCCGGACTGGAGAATTTCACGTGGCCCACGGCGCTCTGACAGATCGTATCTATCGGCTCATGGTCGAAGCGGTCACCGGCCATGCCATCTGTATGCTGGACGTGAACGGAATTGTTCTGAACTGGAGCCCGGGCGCACAGATCGCCAAGGGCTACGAGGCGCAGGAGATCCTCGGGCAGAATTTCGAGGTGTTCTACCTCGAAAGCGAGCGGGAGCGTTTGATCCCCCAACTCAATCTCACACATGCCCTTGAGCGCGGGCGCTTCAGTGAAGAGGGGTGGCGGGTCCGTAAGGACGGCTCGCAGTTCTGGGCCCATGTCGTGATCGATGCGATGCGCGACGAAGCGGGGAATCATATCGGTTTCACCAAAGTCACCTGCGACATCTCGGCCCAGCGCGAAGTCGCCCATTCGCTGGCCTATCAGGCCGGCCACGATGCCCTGACCGGCCTCTCCAACCGCACCTATTTCTTGGACCAGCTCGACGCCGAGACCGCCCAATTGATCTACGGCGGTCGTTTGGCGGTCCATTATATCGATCTCGATCGCTTCAAACCGGTCAACGATTCCTTCGGGCATGCAGTCGGCGACGATGTCCTGAGAATCGTGGCCGCCCGCCTTCGGGCCGTGGTGTCTCCCGGAAGCCTTGTGGCGCGCTTGGGCGGGGACGAATTCGCGGTTCTTCAGCTCGACATGCCCCGATCCGAAGACACGGCGCGTCTTGCCGAGCGAATCGTCCATAGTCTGTCGGAGCCGATCGCGGCGCGCAACGCAGTCGTCGTTGTGGGCGCGAGCGTCGGCGTCGCCCATGCGCCGAGCCATGGATGCGAGGCGCATACGCTTCTGCGCAATGCCGATCTCGCGCTCTACCGCGCCAAGGAAAACGGCCGCGGTCGCTTCGAAATCTACGATGAAAGCATGAACGCGCAAGCACTGTCGCGCGGCGTCATGGAACTCAAGCTGCGCCAAGCCATGGCGCTGTTCGACTTCGAACTCTACTACCAGCCGGTGGTCGAGGCCGACAGCTTGGCAACCGTCGGCTACGAGGCCTTGTTGCGCTGGAAGGATCAGACCGGCAAATACATATCCCCCGCCGAGTTCGTGCCGTTGGCCGAGACGCTGGGGCTCATGCCCGAACTCGGTGCCTGGGTTCTGCGACGGGCCTGCCATGACGCGGCGCTGTGGCCGGACGATCTGACCGTTTCCGTCAACGTCTCCACCACGCAGCTGCGCGATCGCAGCTTCGTCGACGTGGTGTTGTCGGCCTTGGAAGCCTCTCGCCTCGCACCGCATCGGCTGGAACTGGAAGTGACCGAAACCGCCGTCCTGTCCGACCCCGACCTCGCCGGCGACATTCTGGGTTCGCTGCGCGGGTTGGGCGTCGGCATTGCGCTGGATGATTTCGGAACCGGGTTTTCCTCGCTGCGAATGGTCAAGGAACTGCCCCTCACCCGCATCAAGATCGACCGCAGCTTCGTCAGCGGTGTCAATGAGACGAGCGCGTCCGCTGCCGTGATCCGATCCGTCCTGTCCTTGTGCGAGGGTTATGGTTTGACGGCGACTGCCGAAGGGGTCGAGACGTCAGAGGAACTCGCGGTTCTACGCCAGCATGGATGCCGGCATGTGCAGGGGTTCCTCCTGGGCCGCCCTCAGCCCGACGCCTACTGGCGCCGCGCGCGTTCGGACCATTCGCAATCGGCCTGATAGGACACTGCCGAGGCCTGAACTCGGGCCGCGCGTCGAACCGGACCAAAAACTTCAAGACCACATCCATCGGACATCGGTTTGTCGGCCCTGCTCCGAGCCCTTGTCGATCGCAATGTCCTGGCGCGAACGCCATCCGGCTTTCGCCGAAACCGCTCTAGCTTGCGCCGCCCGGCTTTAGAAGCTGCGGCGACAGGGTGTTCAAGCCGCCCAGGGATCGGACCAGATCGGTCTGCCGGCTGAAGCCCGTCTTGCGCAGGATGGCCTTCAACTGCGTGCGGGTCGTGTCCCGCGATGTGTTGCGCTGCTGCGCGATTTCTTCCAGCGTCAGTCCGGCCGTGAGATGCGCGGCGACGAGCGCTTCGGTCGGCGACAGGTCGTAGAGCCAGCGCAGCCAGTCGGGATTCACCGGGGCGCCTTCGTGCGGCTGTGCGAAGACGAGAAGGTTTGCATCCGGCCCTAGGATATCCAGCGCCTGCCGGCACGCGGGGATGACATGAAGGACGCCGATCGCGCCCTCCTGTCCAGTGACGGGAATGGAGCGCACGGTGGGGTTCATCCGCTCCTGGCGGCGAAGCGTCTGTTGAAGCAGCGCGTCGGCTGCCCGATCGCTCAAGGCGAGATGGCCGTGGCCGGTGGCCAGAAAGACCGGCCCGACAAGAGCGTCGAACAAGGCATTGGTGGCGACGACCCCGTGCTGCCGGCGCACGACGGCGGCGGGAACCCCTACCATCTGGAGCGCCGCCGCTGCCGTCGTGGCTTCGCGCATCCGCATCCGGCTGGTGAGTGCGATCGCGCGCGCCAGATGCGGGCGAAATCCGTCCAGCCTTTCGATCTCGACGGATGTATAGGGACCGGGCTCACGTCCACGATCGACTGAGAGGACGGCGATATCGCCGCGCACGCCAGGAATGACCGTCGCGGCCGTGCCGTAGATATTATGAGGGCGCAGAAAATCGCGGACGATCGGCAATTCGTCGTAGTTGCCCACGATCACGTCCTGATCTCGCATGAAACCCAGCGGCTTGGCGTTCAACAAGCCTTCGAGCCTGGGATTGTTGCGGTCCCACCCGCCTTCGACATAGGCCTCCATGATCGGCCGCGTCGAAGCGGGCGCCTCCCAGGCAAGTTGGCCTTCCGACAGCGAGAAGAGCGAGCCGCCGTACGCCCCCACCCTCTGGGCGAGCTTCTCGATGACCTTGGGCCAGAGTTCGGGTACGAGGCCGGCCGTGTAGATGATCTCGATCAGATCCGTGTCGTCCGCATCCACGCCGCTTGCCCCCCGCTTGGCTGACGCCAAGTGGTTTTGGCGAACCACCTATTCAATAGAAGGGGCAAGCAAGGGCAAGAGGATATGGGCGTGAAGCGAAAGTCTTTTGGGGGACGAAGTCCTCGAGGACGATATTCGCGATGTCCAGAAGTCGGGTTGAAGATGAGCTTGGCTTTTGTATCCAGGCGAAAGCATATGTGGGCGGTTCTGCACCCCTACGCGTCGTTCCTGTCACGAATTCGTGATCCCCATGCCGTGAACCAAGGGATGGCGGCACAGCGGAATCCATTTCGATCGCAAGTCGATGAGGATGAGGACACGCGGCCTCATCGAACCTTTGGCTCGGCGGGGCATGTCTGGTCTTGGCCCTGCGAGGGGAAGTATCGCAAAGACATCAGGCGGCGTGACGGGAGCGACCGAGACGCCGACGCTTTCCGCTCGATCGCCGTCCACGGCAGGGCCGACGACCGAGCGAGGCGGCGTCCGAAAGCCGAGGCGCGCTATCGTCCCACGCAGGTTCAGGCCTCCTTCGAGGCCGCGTCGGCTGAAGGGATGGGCAGGAGCGTGAAGGGGGCGGTGATACTCGTGTCCGTCGCGACATTGGCTCGCATCTTGCGCAGCCCCGCTGCCAGCGCGTCCATTTCGCTTTTCGCGATGCCTCGCGTGATGCTTTGGTAGATTGTGTCGAGCGTGGGGTCGAGTTCCATGACGACTTCAACCGCCTTGTCCGTCGGCTTGACCCGTTTGGCGCGCCGATCGCTCGGGTCTTCGAGGCGCTCCACCACGCCGCATTTCTCGAGCCGGTCGAGATAGCTCGACAGGGTCATGGGCTCGATATCCATGCGGTCGGCCAGAACGGCCTGGCGAGAGTCGGGGTAGCGCATGACATATCCCAGCGTGCGCAGCGCGCCTGGCGTCAGTCCCAAATGGTTGGATTCGAGGGCGCGTTCCGAAACCTGCCGAAAGTGGCGAGCCGTGTCGATCAGGAGAAACATCAAATCGACGGTGGATGGCGTTTCGGACACGAAATGACCTCTGGGCGATTCGGCCGGCGCAATGGTCCGGCATGTTGGGTCTTATGGAGTAGCCAGACTGTCGGACACAAACATTTTTTCCGCGTGGGAAAAATGGGTCGTGACATCCGGGCAGGCCGGCCATCACCTGCCTGCCCGGTTTTCGCGCGTTCGAAGCGTTACCTGGCGAGCCGCGCCGGAGAACCCTCCCATGACGTGCCGGTGGGCAGCGTCTCGCCCTTCATGACCACCGAGAGATCGCCGAGCTGCGCGTCCTCGCCGATTTCGGCGTCGTAGAGAACGATCGCGTAGGAGCCGATCGTGGCGCGATGGCCGACTTTGACGCCGCTGACCTTCATGACGCGATCCTCGAAAAGATGCGTCTGGAGGCCGGCGAAATCGTTCAGGGCCACATCGTCGCCGATCTCCACGAGGTCGTGCTCGGTGATATCGGTCGTGTCCATGTAGCAGCGTCGTCCGATGCGGCAGCCGAGCAGCCGGAGATAGGCCGGCAGCCATGGGGTTCCGCGCAGCGGCTCCAGAAGGTTGGGCACGGCGAGGTTCTCGTAGGTCGCCGTCACGAGTTCGGTGCGCCAGACGAAGGGGCTCCAGAGCGGGCGCGTGGTGGGCTTGTAGCGCCCGACCACCAGCCATTTCAGCGCCACCACCGAAAAGCCGCAGGCGAGCACGAAGCCGATATAGAGGAAGGGGAAGCTCAGCGCGATCCAGAGCGCGCCATTGTCGAGATCGTCGAGATCGCCGATGACCGACAGAAGCACGCTGAAGAAGCCGAGGAACAGCGTCAGCGAGAGCGTGACGCGCACCGCCTCGATGGCGAGGCGCGTCGCGACGAGGCGAGCGCCCGGCTTGAAGCGCGCGCCTTCGTCGAACAGAGCCACGGTCTGGCGGTTCGGCAGGTTGATCGAGGGCGAGCCGAACCACGTGCCGTTCGGCTTCTCGGCGCTGCCGTCCGCCGGGGGCTTGGACAGAACGCCGATCAGAACGCCGTCGCCGATCTGCGCGCCGGTCGGCAGAAGGGCCGAATTGCCGATGAAGCTGCGATGACCGATGCGGGTGCGCGCCAGCCGGATACGGCCGGGCTCGATGCGCGCCGCGCCGAAGAGCACGGCATCGGCGATGAAGCTTTCGGGACCGATCTCCACGAGATCGGGCACGATGGCGGAGGCGGTCGAAATCTCGGCGCGCCGCCCGACCTTCACGCCCAGCGCCCGATACCATGGCGCGACATAGAGCGTGGCATAGATCGGATGGAGAAGCTGAAGCGCCAGATCGTTGATCTGCTGGACGAACCAGAAGCGCAGATAGAACCAGCCATGGATGCTGTGACTGCCCGGCACGACCTTGGGCAGGATCAGACGCTTGGCGGCCACTGTCAGCGTGCACATCAGGATGACGTAGGTGAGCGCCAGGAAAGGCGATAGAAGAAGGTAGGAATAGCCTTCCGTGTGCCAGTCGAGTTCGATCAGCAGGATAAGACCCGGCGCGATCGGCAGGAGCGCCGCGATCGGCAGGATCAAGGCGGCCAGCGTCAGCCCGGCATAGCTGAGGAATCGGCGCCGCGGCGTGATCGCCGGATGGGGTGCGGGCTCGTAGCTGCCCTGACGCTCGGCAGGCGAGCCGCTCCAGCATTCGCCCGATGGAATGGAGACGCCGGCGGGAATGGCGGACAGGTCTTCCAGCGCGGCGCGATCACCGACCGAACTGCCGCGCCCGATCACGGCCATGGAGCCGACGAAAGCCTCGCGCCCGATGCGCACCGCGCCGAGGCGCAGGAGACCGCGCTCCACCGAACTGGTGGCGAGCAGCGCATAGTCGCTGACGATCGCGCCCTCGCCGATCTCGATCAGATCGGCCGCGTCGAGATTGGCGCGCCCGATAAAGGCGTGCCGTCCGATCTTGGCACCCAAGAGACGATAATAGGCGCGAATGATCGGCGTGCCCGAGAGATAGGGCGTCGCCATCGCGTCCGAAAAGCGCCGCACGAACCACCAGCGCAGATAATAGCTGCCCCAGAGCGGATAATCGCCGGCTTTGTAGCGACCGATCACCACCCATTTGACGACGATCGAGAGAAGCAGCGCGAGCGGCGGAATCAGAATGAAGCTGAGGCCGCTGAGGATCAGCGCCGGCACCCGGTCGAAGTCGCCCGCCAGCTGGACATAGGCCAGATAGGGGAAGAACCATTGCAGACCGGCGATCGCATAGATCGGGATGAGCGCGAAGGTCTGGATCACGGCGCAGCGCCGACGGCGCGCCTTGTCAACGGGATGGAACTGCTCCTCGGCGCGGGCGCTGCCGCGCCCCATCACCTCCAGGCGCTTGGCCAGCACGCGAATGGTCGGAGCGGCGTAGAGATCCTGAATCGAGATGCCGGCCAGACCCGGCACCTTGCGGATCGCCGAAACGAGGCGAGCGGCTTTCAGCGAATGGCCGCCCAGATCCTCGAAGAAATCGTCGGTAACGGAGACTTTCTGCGGGTTCAGAACGGCGCTCCAGACGGCATGAAGCTCGTGCTCCATCTCCGTTTCGGGCGGCGTGATCTCATGGTCTTCAGCGGGCGCCGCGATCGGGCGCACCAGCGCCTTGCGGTCGACCTTGCCGGAGGCGGGCAGCGTTGGCAGCGCGTCGAGCAGCTGGTAGGCGGCGGGCCGCATATAATTGGGCAGACGATCGCGAACGCGGGCGCGCGCGGCGTTGAGGTCGATGCTGGCCCCGGTGCGCGCCACGGCGAAGGCGGCGAGGAACTCCGCGCCGTCATCGTCCTTGAAGAGATGCACCACGGCCTGCGCGACGCTGGGGTCCTCGGCGATCACGGCTTCGATCTCGCCGAGTTCGACGCGGAAGCCCCGGATCTTCACCTGCGTGTCGATGCGCCCGATGAATTCGATATCGCCGGCTGCGTCCAGCCGCACCAGATCGCCCGAACGATAGACCTTGGTCGGCTCGCCGCTCGGCGTGTCGAACGGGGTTAGGACGAATTTCTCGGCCGTGAGATCGGGCCGGTTGACGTAGCCCGCGCCGACGCCCGGCCCGCCGATCACCAGTTCGCCCTCGGCGCCGGCCGCGACGGGATGCAGCGTTTCGTCCACGATCCAGGCCGAATAGCCGGGCAGCGGGCGGCCGATCGTGACCTTACGGCCCGGCTGGACCTCGGTCCAGGTCGCGGTGACGGTGGTTTCGGTTGGGCCATAGGTGTTCAGCAGGCGCAGGCCCGGCCGCGCCCAGCGCGTGACGAGATCGGGCGGACAGGCCTCGCCGCCGAGATTGACGATGCGCAGCGCCGGCAGCGCGTTTTCGACCAGCGTCAGAAGCGAGGGCACGACATGCCAGACGGTGATCGCCTCGCGCTCGATCGCGTTGGCCATGTCGGGCCCGGCCTTGGCGAGAAGCTCGTCCGCCACGTAAAGTGCGGCCCCGGCGAAGAAGGCGCTCCACATCGTCTCGACCGACATGTCGAAGGCGAGGCTGAATCCGCCGAACACGCGGTCTTCCTCGGAGAGCGCCAGGATCGCGCTTTCCGAGCGCACGAGATGGCAGGCATTGGCGTGGCTGATCATGACGCCCTTGGGGCGTCCGGTCGTGCCGGATGTGTAGATGATATAGGCAAGATCGTCCGGCTGCGCGTCGGTTTCGGCGCGGTCCATCGGCCCGGCGGGCTCGGCGGCGAGTTCGCCGAGCTGCTGGTCGACGCTGAGCGTCGGGCGGATCATGTCGCCCGCGCGCTCTTCGCCCGTGACGATTAGAACCGCGCGGCTGTCATCGGCGATGAAGTCGATCCGGTCCTGTGGATAGGTCCAGTCCACCGGCACGTAGCAGGCCCCGGCCCAGAGCGTGCCCAGGATCGCCATATACTGGTCGAGACCGCGTGGCAGGCAGATGACGACGCGGTCTCCGCGCTTCACGCCCATGGCGCGCAGATGGTGCGCGAAGCGGATCGCGCGGTCGCGAAGCTCGCTATAGCTCAGCGAAACCCGGCGATGGGTGTCCGGGTCTTCCACCAGAAGCCGGAGGGCGCAACGGCCGGGATGGGCCAGCGCGCTCGCCTCGAACATCTCGTGCAGCATCTCGTCGCGCGCATAGGGCTCGCCGTCCCGCATGGGCGGCGTCGGCGCGATGGGAGCGAAAATCCTGGCTTCGATCCCGTTTGGCGCATCGTCATGCTCGATCAGCATCGATCTGTCTTATCCCGTTCCACCCGCTGCGGGCGCACTGCCGCGAGGACTGCATATAGACGCCGTAGCGCGAGATGAAGACGGCGGAAGCATGACGGGCAGACTTCCTGCGGTGGCTAAGAACCCTACACGGGATCGTGATCGAGCGCTCATCGGCTGGCGATGGGCGCGTTTAGGGAGCGCGCCGTTTCTATGTCGAAGCGCCCGCCGTCAGATCGATGCGAAATAGGTCTGGGAGAAGGACGTCGCCGAGATCGGGCGGCCGAAGAGATAGCCCTGCCCTTCGAGGCATCCTTGCGCGCGGAGCGCCGTTTGATGCGCTTCCGTCTCGATGCCTTCCGCGATCACGTCCACGCCGAGCCGTCGGCCCAGGAGCAGGATCGATTCCACCACGGCCTTGTCGAGTTCGGACGTGTCCATGCCCTGAACGAAGCTTCGGTCGATCTTCAGCCGGGTGAGCGGGAAATCGCGCAGGCTGGAGAAGGAGGCATAGCCTGTGCCGTAATCATCGAAGGCGATGCCGACGCCGTTTTTCATCAGCCGACCCAGCATGGATTTCAGCCTCGCGTCGGCGCTGAGCTGAACCGTTTCGGGGATTTCGAGCTCGAGGGCATCGCCGCCGAGCCCCTGCTGCGCCAGAGCCGCTTCGACCTTGGCGCCGAGCGCGGGGTCCTGAAGCTGTGCGGCGAAGAGGTTGACGCCCATGCGGAAGCTCGGCTGTGTGCGCCGCCAGATCGCTGCCTGACGACAGGCTTCCTCGACGATCCAGTCTCCCACCTCGATGGCGAGCGGATTTCCTTCCAGAACCGACAAGAACCGATCCGGCGTCAGGATGCCTTCCACCGGATGACGCCAGCGCAGCAGGGCTTCGGCGCCCGTCAGCGAGAGATCGGTCAGCGCGTATTGCGGCTGGTAGAAAAGTTCGAATTCCTTCCACTCGATCGCGTCGCGGATTTGCCGGCGGGAGGCGTTGAGCTTCATGGCCTTGCGACGCATCACGGGAGCAAACCAGACGGCACGCCCACGCCCCTGCCCCTTGGCGACGTAGAGCGCCGTGTCGGCCGAGGACAGGAGCGCCGATGGCGTTCGGCCATGCTCGGGCGCGCGCGCCATGCCGATGCTGGCACCCAGAAACGCCATTTCATCCCCGACCCAAACCGGCTGGGAAAGGGTCGTGATCACCTCCTGCGCCACGAGGGGGCAGCGCGCGGACGCATCCTCGCCGCCGAGGACGATGGTGAACTCGTCGCCGCCGAACCGCGCCACGATGTCGCCCGGTTTGATGCAGCCGAGCATTCGAAGCGCCACGACCTTCAGAACCTCGTCGCCATTCTCGTGACCGAGCGTGTCGTTGACGTCCTTGAACCCGTCGAGGTCGATCATGAGAACGGCAAAGGTCCGTCCGCTTTCGCGCAAGCGCTCGATATGGTCGGTCAAAGCGGCGCGATTGGCCAGGCTGGTCAGCGGATCGCGGCTGGCGAGTTCGGCCACGAAACGCTCGCGTGCCTTGCGTTCCCTCGTATCGCGGACGATGTACCCGAAGCAGCGCTCACCGTTTTCCAGCCAGGTGCAGCAGGTCAATTCCACGGAAGCGCGCTGGTTGCCGGCCGCCAGAACCTCGAACTCGAAGCTCGTATTGAGCTTCGACAAGGCCGCCGCCTCGAACGCGTCACCGAACTGTGCCTCCGGTACGTTCACACGGTCGATATGGCAGCCGATCATCTCTTCGCTGGATAGACCGTGAAGCCGCTCGCAGGCCGCATTCCAGAAGGTGACGATGCCGTTCGCGTCGGTGCAGCAGATTCCATCGATGGAGTTCATGGCGATCTGCCGGAAGCGCTCCCCACCCGCCTCATGCTGGGCATTGACGCGGAGCCATTCCGCTTGGAGCGCGCGTTGACCGCGCGCCTGGGGCTGGTCGTAGCCGTCCTGACCGGCTTCGCTGAGCGAGCCCGAAACGCGAACCAAAGCCCCGGAAGCGTCGCGCAGGATCGTCCCGACAAAGCGGTACCAGCGCTCGCCATCCATCAGCGTAGACAGCCGGAAGCGTAGATCGGCGAGGCTGCTCGGTGCTGTATCGCGCAGCGCGGCGTGGACCTTGGCCAAGTTCTCCCAGAGATCGTCGGGATGGACATGCCGGAGAATGCGGAAGGCATGGCGCGACCGCGCGGAGCCCGGACGCAGGCCGACGAGGCGCGCCAACTCGCAGGAGACCGACCAGCGACTTCTCCATCCGAACGGATCGCCATCCCTCACGGCGATCTCGACCGACGCGTCCGCGATGGACCGCAGATTCGCCGTGCCGGCCGAGGCGTCGAAGGTTTCGTAGATCACCGATCCGTCCTTGTGGTCATGAACTCGGTGACCGAACCCTGCCTTTGGCTTGCGCCGCCAACTTTTTCCGATGGACCGAACGAACCTCCCGTTCACGTGATCTAATTCGTGAGCCTGACCTAAGCCCTAATCTTTTCCGCAAAATCCGCGCGCGAATACAACAAGAGCGAGTTTCGCGCGAGGCTGGTGCTGAAAACGAGCCCGCGCGCACGCCTTCAAAGTGTGGTTTCGATGCGGGCGATCAAAGCACCGGCGTCCTGATAGCCCGCCTGCGCCAGAACGCGCAGGCGGCCGGACGCCGGGGCATGAACGGCGGTTTCCATCTTCATCGCCTCCATGGACACGAGCAGCGCGCCCGCCTCCACCGCGTCGCCATCGGCGTAGCGCCAGGCTTGCAGCGTGCCGGCGACCGGCGCGGTCACGCCGTTCGGATCGCTGACCGCGGCGGCTGCCCCGCTCGTGCCCGCTGGCGCGGACAGGCCGCCGAGCCCTCTCGCGAAGCTTGCCGGCAGGCCCAGCGACACGCGCTTGCCGTCGATCTCCACGAAGAGGCGTAGCATGGCCTCGCCCGCCAGGGGCTCTGGCCGAGTCTGCGCGGCAAGGGTTTCGGCAAAATCGGTCTCGATCCAGCGCGTGTGGACGTTGAACCCGTTCTCGGCGGTGAAGTCCGGCGCGTCCAGAGCCGCGCGGTGGAAGGGCAGAACGGTGGAAACGCCTTCGATTTGAAATTCCGAAAGGGCGCGGCGGGCGCGGGCCAGCGCTTCCTCGCGCGTTGCGCCCGTCACGATCAGCTTCGCCAGCATGGAATCGAAGGCGGGATGAACGCGCGAGCCCGAGACGACGCCGCTGTCCAGCCGGATGCCAGGGCCGGACGGCGGGTCGAAACGCGTGACCTCGCCGGGCGTCGGCAGGAAGCCCTTGGCCGGGTCTTCGGCATTGATGCGGAACTCGATCGAGTGGCCGCGCGGAGCGGGCACTTCGGCGAAGGAGAGCGGCAGACCGTCCGCGATGCGGAACTGCTCGCGCACGAGATCGATGCCGGTGGTTTCCTCGGTCACGGGATGCTCGACCTGAAGCCGCGTGTTGACCTCCAGAAAGGAGATGATCCCGTCACGCCCGAGCAAGAATTCCACCGTGCCCGCGCCCGTATATCCGGCATGGGCGCAGATGGCGCGCGCCGCCTCGTGGATGCGCGCGCGCTGTTCGTCGGTCAGGAAGGGTGCGGGCGCTTCCTCGACCAGCTTCTGGTTGCGGCGCTGGAGCGAGCAGTCGCGCGTGCCCAGCACGGCGACATGGCCGTGCCGATCAGCCAGAACCTGCGCCTCGACATGGCGCGGCCGGTCGATGAAGCGCTCGACATAGCACTCGCCTCGGCCGAAGGCGCTGATCGCCTCGCGCACGGCCGAATGATAGAGTTCGGAGACCTCCTCCAGGACCCAGGCGACCTTCAGCCCGCGCCCGCCGCCGCCGAAGGCCGCTTTGATGGCGATGGGCAGGCCGTGCTCGCGCGCGAAGGCGACGACCTCCTCGGCCGTCCCGACCGGCCCGTCGCTGCCCGCGACCAGAGGCGCGCCGACCTCGGCCGCGATGCGCCGCGCCTCGACCTTGTCGCCCAGCGCCTCGATGGCCTCCGGGTCCGGCCCGATCCAGATCAGGCCGGACTCGATCACCGCGCGGGCGAAATCGGCGCGCTCGGACAGAAAGCCGTAGCCCGGATGCACTGCGTCGGCCCCGGCCTGAAGGGCGATCGCAACCAGCTTGGCACCGTCCAGATAGGTGTCGGACGGTTTGTCGCCCGACAGCGCATAGGCCTCGTCGGCCGCGCGCACGAACGGCGCGTCGGCATCGGTGTCGGCATAGACGGCGACGGAGGCGAGCCCCGCGTCGCGGCAGGCACGCACGATGCGAAGGGCGATTTCGCCGCGATTGGCGATGAGGACTTTCTTCATGGTATGTCCTGTCGATCGGAGGGCGCGATCTCGGCAAAGGGGCGGATCGGACGGAAACGGATGCGGGCGCGGATCGGAATCTGACCCGCGAGATCGAGGTGATATTCGGCGATGGTCGCGATCACCGGATAGCCGCCGGTGAGCGGATGGTCGGCGAGGAACAGCACCGGCTGGCCACTGTGGGGCACTTGGATCGCGCCGGTGGCCGTGCCCTCGCTCGGCAGTTCGGCCTGATCGCGCTTGGAGAGAGGCTCGGCCCCTTCCAGCCGGATGCCGACGCGGCTCGACTGGGGCGTCACCTCAAAGATCTGCGTTTCGAACAGGCGGATCGCCTCCTCGGTGAACCAGTCCGTGCGCGGCCCCATCACGACGTCGAGCGTCACGATCTCGCCGGGCGCGGGGCACTGGAAGGGCGGCTCCTCGGCGGGCTGCACCGCGCCGATGATGGCACCCGCGGCGGGATCGGCGCGCAGGACATGACCCGCCGCAACCGCGGGCGGGCCGACATGGGCGAGCGTGTCCGTGCTGGCGCTGCCGAGCACGGGCTCCACCGCGAACCCCCCGCGCAGCGCGAGATAGGTCCGCATCCCCTGCCGGGGCGCGCCGACTGTGAGACGGTCGCCGGGCTCCAGCGCCAGCGCCTGTCCGGTCTCTGCGGCAAGGGAGCGGCCGGATGCGTCGGTCAGGGTCAAGGGCGCGGGCGCGCCGGCAAGCGCGATCACGGCTGCCTCGCGCGCTTCCACCCGAAAGCCGCCGCTGGTGATCTCGAGAACCGGCGCGTCGCTTCGATTGCCGACGAGCCGGTTGGCCAAGCGCATCGCGCCCGTATCGAGAGCGCCCGAGGCCGAGACGCCCTGCCCCGTTTCGCCGAAACGTCCGCGATCCTGAAACAGGGCTGGCATGGGCGCGGCCTGAACGAGAAGCCCGCCGGGCGCGGTGTCGGGCTCCGGGGCCCGTGTGGCCCGCGCTGCGATGTCGCCCTTCAGGCGCGCGGCTTCAGTGGCGTCGATCGGCACGAAGCGCACGCGGTCTCCCGGCTGGAAGAAGGCGGGCGGCGTGCGCGTGAGGTCCCACATGGGGACCGGCGTCGTGCCGATCAGCTGCCAGCCGCCGGGGCTCGTCTGCGGATAGACGCCGCTGAAAGCGCCGGCCAGCGCCACCGAGCCCGCCGGAATGCGCGTGCGCGGGCTTTGCCGGCGCGGCACATGTAGCGCGGGGTCGCCGCCCACGAGATAGCCGAAGCCCGGCGCGAAGCCGGAAAAGGCGACGGTGAACTCCGAGCCGACGTGCCGTGCGATCACCTCCTCGACGCCAAGGCCCGTGAGGCGCGCAACCTCTTCCAGATCCTCGCCGTCATACAGCGTCGGCACTTCGACCAGCGCGCCCCGTCGCTCCGGCGGACGCGACAGGTCGCGCTCGGCCAGCCGCGCGGCCAGCCTCTCGGCGGAGATGAGATCCCGCTCGAAGCGGATCATCAGCGTGCGCGCGGCGGGGATGACCTCTTCCACGCCCGCAACGGGCTCGGCCTGGAGCGAGGCGAAAAGGGCGAGCGTTTCGTTCAAGTCCGCGAGTTCGACCAGAAGGGTCCGCAGACTGACCGGCAGGATGCGCATGGCGGAACCTCAGACGTGATAGGCGGCGTCGGGAATGTCGGTCACGAACATATGCCCCGGCGAATGGGTGATGGCGAAGGGCACGCCGGACGCCATGACGGCCGCCTGCGGGGTCACGCCGCAGGCCCAGAAGACCGGCACTTCGCCGGGCTCGATGCGCACCGCATCCCCGAAATCGGGCTTGGCGAGGTCGCGGATGCCGAGCCGCTCGGGCGCACCGACATGAACGGGCGAGCCGTGCACGGCCGGAAAACGCCCCGAGATCATCGCGGCATCGGCCACGCGCTCGGGCGCGATCGGGCGCATGGAGACGACGAGATGGCCTCTGAGCCGCCCCGCCGGGCGGCAGGGCTGGTCGGTCAGATACATCGGCACATTGGTGCCATCCGTGATGTGGCGGACATCGATCCCGGCCTCGACCAGCGACGTCTCGAAGGTGAAGGAACAGCCGATCAGAAAGGCGACGAGATCGGAATGCTCGGCCCAGGCGGCGCTGGCATCGGGCACCTCCTCCGCCAGCTTGCCATCGCGCCAAATGCGATAGAGCGGCAGGTCGGTGCGCAGGTCCGCGCCGGGCGCCAGCACTGTGGAGAAGGAGCTGGCATCCGTCACGTCCAGCACCGGACAGGCTTTCGGATTGCGCTGGGCATAGAGCAGGAAGTCGAAGGCCCAGTCGCGCGGCAGCACGATCATGTTGGCCTGCGTCAGGCCGGGGGCGACGCCCGCCGTCGGCGCGATATGGCCGGCGCGGTAGCGAAGACGGGCGTCCCGCGCGCTGTCGATCTGGGCGGCGGTCGCGAGCGCGCTCATGCCGCGTGATCCGTGAAGCTCTTGATAGTGATGCCGTCCCGCTCGAAGGCCTCGCGCACCGCGCGCGCGATGGCGACCGCGCCGGGGCTGTCGCCGTGAACGCAGATCGAGCGCGCCGCGAGGCGGATCGTGGAGCCGTCGATGGCGGTGAGCGTGCCATGTTGGGCCAACTGCACCATGCGGGCCGCGACGAGTGCGGGGTCATGGATCACCGCGCCGGCCTCGCGGCGCGAGACCAGCGTGCCTTCCGGCGTATAGGCGCGGTCGGCGAAGGCCTCGGCGACGGTGGCGAGCCCGGCCGCCTCGGCCTGCGCCAGGATCGGCGCGCCGGCCAAGCCCATCAGCACGAGCGATGGGTCGGCAAGGCGGATGCCCTCGATCACCGCGCGGCCCTGCTTGGCGTCGCCCGCGATGCGGTTGTAGAGCGCGCCATGCGGCTTGACATAGGTCACGCTTGTGCCCGCCGCGCGAGCGAGACCCTGGAGCGCGCCGATCTGGTAGACGACATCGGCCACCAGCTCGTCATGGGCCACGTCCATGTCGCGCCTGCCGAAGCCGACGCGATCGGGATAGGAGACGTGAGCGCCGACCGAGACGCCTCGCGCCGCCGCCTCGCGCAAACTGCGCAGCAAGCCCGCCGGGTCGCCCGCGTGGAAGCCGCAGGCGATGTTGGCGCTGGAGACGATGGAGAGCATGGCGGCATCGTCGCCCATGGCCCAGGCCCCGTAGCCCTCGCCGAGATCGCTGTTGAGGTCGATGGCGGACATGGAGGACTCCTTTTGCGGATCAGCGGCTGAGGAATGCGAAGATCGGGCCGATGGAGCGATAGCCCATCCACCAGGTCAGCGCGGCGGTGGCGACGCCGAGACCGAAGAGCCAGACAGGATGACGGTAATCGCCCATCAGATCGCGCCGTGCCCAGGCGGCGTAGAGGATGATGGTCAAACCGATCGGCAGGACAAGTCCGTTGAAGCCGCCGACGAAGACGAGGAGGGCGGCGGGCGTCGTGCCGATGGCGAGGAACACGGCGAGCGACACGGAGATGAAGACGACCGTGGCCCAGGAGCGCGCGCGGTCGCTCATGCCCGTCTTGAAGGCCGTCATGAAGGAAACCGACGTATAGGCCGCGCCGATGATCGAGCTCATGCCGGCGGCCCAGAAGATCAGGCCGAAGACGCGGAAGCCGAACTCGCCGACCGCATGGCCGAAGGCCTGGGCGGCGGGGTTGGCGGTGCGGCCCGACAGGTCGAGCGTGACGCCGGAGGACACGACGCCGAGAATGCCGAGGAACAGGATGAAGCGCATGATCCCCGTCACCGTGATGCCGTTCAGCGCGGCCTTGGTGACGGAGGGGATGTTCTCCTTGCCGACCAGCCCCTTGTCGAGCAGGCGGTGCGCGCCGGCATAGGTGAGATAGCCGCCGACCGTGCCGCCGACGATCGTGGTAATGGTCGGGAAGTCGATCACATCGGGCCAGACGGTCTGGCGCAGCGCCTCGCCCACCGGCGGGCTGGCGGAATAGGCGACGAAGAGGATCAGCGCGATCTTGATGACGCCGAGCGCGATCATCGTGCGGTCCATCACGCCGCCGGCCCGCTTGTTCAGGAAGATGCCGATGGCGAGCAGCGCCGAGAGTGCGCCGCCGATTTTCGGATCGAGGCCCACCAGTGCGTTGAGGCCGAGCCCCGCGCCCGCGACATTGGCGATGTTGAAGAACAGGCCGCCGAGGATCACGAGGAAGGCCAGAAGATAGCCCGAGCCCGGGATCGCCGCGTTGGCGATGTCGGAGGCGCGCATTCGCGTGGCGGCGACGATCCGCCAGATGTTGATCTGGACGATGTAGTCGATGATCACCGAGGCCAAGATGCCGAAGGCGAAGGCCGCGCCCATGGTCTGGGTGAAGGTCGCCGTCTGAGTGATGAAGCCGGGACCGCTGGCGGCCGTCGCCATCAGGAACACCGCCGAGATCAGCGCGAAGCGCTTGGACTCGTTGCCGCGCCCGAAGGTCGATGAGGCGGGCGGCACGTCGGGTCGAGGCGAAGGGACTGGATTCATGCGTCTTGGCTCCCGTGACAGCGGCCCGCGCCGTGTTATTGAGGCGGAATTGGGGAGAACTGTCGTTTGAAAGAACGATTTCGTCAAGATTGTTCAACGATCTTTGCAATCCTGTTCTGCAATCTGTGCAGCTGTTGAGCATCGCGCTCGATGATTGATCGGGCTCGTGCCCCTCTCCTGTGCATTTCGCGATCCATCCGCTTGGCCGCTCCGGCGGTGGGCTTGATGTCGGCCCTTGCTTGGCGGATGGTCCGCCGACGATGGGAGAGGCAGGGCGAAGGAACGGCGATGCCGACGCGCGAGGTCAGGAACGCCTTTTGGACCAGCAGGCGCGGCCTGCCGCGTTGAGCGCCGTTGCGAGCAACACGACCTCGCTGATCGCGCGGGTCGCCGAGGCCTTGCGCGACCGCATCATCGCGGGCGAGTTAAGGCCGGGCGAGCGCTTGTCGGAAACCGCGCTGGCGGCGAGCTTCGACGTGTCGCGCAACACGCTGCGCGAGGTCTTCCGTCTTCTCACCAAGGACGGGCTTCTGCGGCACGAGCCTCATCGCGGCGTCTTCGTGTCCGTGCCCTCGGCCGCTTCGATCCTCGACATCTACCGTGCGCGCCGGATGCTGGAAGGCCGAGCCTTGGCCGGTGCCTATCCCGGCCATCCGGCGGTGGCGCGCATGCGCGCGGCGGTGGCGGAGGCGCGCGCCTGTTGCGAAGAGAGGGATTGGCAGGGGGTCGGCAGCGCCAATATGCGCTTTCACGCCGCCGTCGTGGATCTTGCCGACAGCCAACGCTTGTCGGACTTCTACGCGCAGGTCGCCGCCGAGCTGCGCCTGTGCTTTGGCCAGCTGCGCGACCCTGAGCTTCTTCACGCGCCCTATATCGAGATGAACGCCGCCATTCTGGCCGATGTGGAGGCCGGGCGCATGAGCGAGGCGAGCGAGGCGATGGAGCGCTATCTCGCCCAGTCCGAACGCACGATCCTCGCCGCCTTGGCGCGCGTGACGCCGGGCGGCTGAGACCGGCGCAAGAGCGCGTTGGCTGTCGGTGGCGTTCAGCCTCGGCATCGCGGCCGGAAACCGCCGTATATCCTGGCCTCGGTGGTTGCTCAGGTCAAACGCGCTGGAGCGTGTCGGACCGTTCCGCCAATTCAGCGATCAGCGAGCGGATATGGGTTTCGAGCCGGCTCGCGCCTTCCTCGGCCGGGCCGAAATTGTCGATCCGGAGGAAGCGCCACACGCCCTCGCCGGCTTCCACCGGAACCGAGCGGGCGATGCGCGCTTCGATCTCCTCGCGCGTTTCGCGCCCGCGCGCGGCGATCCGGGCCACCAGAACCTCGCGCGGCGCGGTGATCTCCACCACCGCCAGCCGGGGGAAGCGGTCCGTCGCCGTCTTCAGCGAGCGCCGCGAGAGATTGGCGATCACGAGCGCCCCGTTCGACACCTCGTCCGCGACGGAGCGCGGCAGGCCGTAGGCCAGGCCATGCGCGCGCCATGTCAGGCAGAAATGGCCCTCGGCTTCCGCTCGGGCGAAGGCCTCCTCCTCCAGCGTGTCGTGCAGTTCCGAGCCGCCGTCGCAGGCGCGGGTGATGACGCGGCGCGCAAGCGACAGGCGCGGCTCGTCCCCCAGCCGTTCCAGCGCCAGACGGATCAGCGTGTCCTTGCCGGCCCCGCTCGGGCCGACAACGGCGAGCAGGATGCCGGCGGAGTGGGGTACGCGATCAGGCGACACGGCGGCCCCCGCGCCAGACGCCGCGCACGACCGGCGTCGCGACCTTGCCCTCCGGCGCGTGGACGCGCACCAGATCGGCACGAAGCCCGGTGGCGAGCGCGCCGCGATCGGCAAAGCCGGCGACGCGGGCGGGGTTCGCCGAGACCATGCGCACCGCCGCGCACAGGCCGATCGTCTCAGCCAGAACGAAGACGGCCTGAACCAGGCTGAAGGGCACGTAATCGGAGGAGAGAACGTCGAGCAGGCCCCGCTCCATCAGCGCGGCCGCCGAGATATTGCCCGAATGCGAGCCACCGCGCACGACATTGGGCGCGCCCATCAGCACCGCCAGGCCGCTTTCATGCGACAGGCGCGCGGCTTCCAACGTGGTGGGAAATTCGGCGAGCGCGACGCCAAGCGCGCGGCTTTCCTCCACATGCGCCGCCGTCGCGTCGTCATGCGAGGCGATGGCGATGCCGGCCTTGTGGCAGGTCTCGGCGATGGCGCGGCGATGGCGCTCGGAATAGGTCTGTGAATCCTTGATCCGCCGGGCGCAGAAGGCTTCGAACACCGGGTCCGACATGCCCGTCTTGCCTTGGTAATAGACGCGGTAGGTTTCGAGATCGACGAATTGCCGCTGGCCGGGCGCATGGTCCATGAGCGATGCGAGGCGCACCAGAGGATGCGAGCCGAGCCGCTCGAACGAGGGGAGCACGTCCTCGGCCGAGACCTCACAGCGCAGATGCAGGAAATGCTCGGCGCGCAGGTCGCCGCGCTCGCTCGCCGCGCCGATCGCGTCGGCCATGAGCTGCATGTCCGCGCCGCCGAGCTGGGCGTCCTCGTCCATCCCCACGCGCAGCGCGTCGAAAACCGTGGTGATGCCGGAGGCCGCGACCTCGGCGTCATGCGCCTGAAGCGCGGCATGGATATTCCAGCGCACCTTGGGGCGCGGCAGGTAATGGCCTTCGAGATTGTCGGTGTGAAGCTCCACGAGTCCGGGCAGAAGATGGTCGCCCTCGCAGTCCACGCCGCCGCGAACCGGCCCGGCGGAGATATCGGCGATGCGCCCCTCGCGCACGAGGAGGCTGCCCTCCACCACCTCGTTCGGCAGGACGATGAGGGCGTTGGTGAAGACCTGTTCGGTTTGGGTGGTCATGGCGTGGGCGTTCATGGCTGGCTTCGCAACGGATGGCGGGAATGGACGACGAAAGGGCCACCGGGCTCGGGCTCGACGAAAAGGGCCAGCCCATCGACCGGCAGAGGCTGGCCGAGAACCAGTTCGAAATGCCGGGCGAGCGTGGCTTGGATGGGCGCTGCCGCCTCGTCCGGCACGCGCCCGGTCAGCGTCATGTGAAAGCGGAAATCCTCGAACACATGGGGATAGCCCCAGTCTTCGAGATGCCGGCGCTGGCGCGTGGTGAGCGTCTCGGGCCGTCGGCGCTCCCATTCGCGGGTGGACAGCGGCGCGCGGAAGCGCTCGAAACCGCGCACGCACTCGCCGGCCAGCTTATCCAGCGCCGGCTCCGTTTCGTCCGGCACCAGCGCGAAGAATTGGGCGATGCGCCGCAAAGCGAGGCGCGAGATGGTAGGCGCGGCATGCGCGTCGCAGAACGCGGCGAACGCCTCGTCCAGCGCCGGTAGGGACGCGTCGTCGGCGAGGCGAAAGGGCGCCTTCATCGTGGCGTGGAAGCCGTAGCGCGCGGGCTCCGCAACGATCGCCGCGCGCTCGGCGTCGAGGGGGCGGGCGGCCGCGCCGTCGAAGGCATCCCGCCCCAGCCAGTCGGCGGCCAGACGCGTGAGGGGCGCGTCGGCGGGCGGGGTGAAGTAGATCGCGGCTCTCATCAGATGACGCGCTTTCGCAGGAACTGGGACAGGAGATCCATGAGACTCACCGTCAGAACGATGATGACCAGCATGGCCGAGGCCTGCGGATAGTAGAAGCCCCGGATCGACTCGAACAGGACCTGTCCGATGCCGCCCGCGCCGATGACGCCGAGGACGGTCGCCGAGCGCACATTCGACTCCAGCCGGTAGAGCGAGAAGGAAATCCAGAGCGGCAGGACCTGCGGGATCACGCCATAGATCACCTGTTGCAGCCGCGAGGCCCCGGTGGTGCGGATCGCCTCCACCGGGCGCGGGTCGATCGCCTCGACGGCCTCGGAAAACAGCTTGGCCAGAATGCCGGTCGTGTGAATGAAGAGCGCCATGACGCCCGCGAACGGCCCGAGGCCGACCGCCACGACGAAGAGCACGGCGAAGACCACCTCGTGAATGGCGCGGAAGAGGTCCATCAGCCGGCGCGCGGGATGATAGACCCAGGCGGGGGCCATGTTCTCGGCCGAGAGGATGCCGAAGGGCACCGACAGAAGAACGGCCAGAAACGTGCCCCAGATCGCGATCTGCACGGTCACGATCATTTCGGAGAGATAAAGCTGCCATTCCGAAAAATCGGGATGCAGGAAGGCGCTGCCATATTCGGCCATGTTGCCGGCATCGGTGAAGAGATAGGTCCAGCGGCCCATATCGGCCGGGACCCAACTCCAGGCGAGCGCGCCCGCGATCAGCGCCAGCGTGGCGAGCGAGCCAAGGGAGCCGCGCGCGCCCTGCGCCCTCGTCGCTGTGCCCGTCTCGGAGATCGTGTTCGCTTGGGTCATGAGGTCTCGTCACCTGTCAGGACGGGAAGGCGCCGGGGCGAGACGTCGCCCCGGTGCGCGAGGAATGGATCAGCCCTGCGGAAGCTTGGCGAGCGCGGCTTCGTAAGCGGCCTTCTTCTCTTCCAGCGGCTTGATCTTTTCGGCCTTCTCAGCGTCCGACAGCTTGGCGTCGCCCTTGGCCTGCGCGATCGACTTCGTCATTTCCATGATGCGGATCGGGAGGAGCTGATCGTCGTTGGACGGTCGGAAGGTGGTCCATTGCAGCTCGTTCAGAACCGCGAGTTCATGGGCCTTGTCGCCCTTGGAGCGATCGGTGCCGTAGTCCAGGATGAAGGTGCGCAGCTTGTCCTTGGCTTCCGGGGCCAGATCCTTCGCCCAGACCAGCGGATCGGACGGGATCAGCGGCGACTTCCAGATCACCTTGACCTTGCCATAGGCAGCAGGCTGGTTCTTCTCCAGAAGCTCCAGGTTTTCCGTGTTGTTGGCGGCCGCGTCCAGCTGGCCGTTGGCGACGCCCATCGCGTTGGTTTCATGATTGGCGTTGGTGACGTTCTTGAAGCAGGCCTTGGGGTCGATGCCTCGCGCCGAGAAGATGAAGGTCATCGGCACGAGATAGCCCGAGGTCGAGTTCGGGTCGCCCAGACCGAAGTTCAGCGACTTGTCGCATTTGAGGAGATCGTCCAGCGAATTCAGCTTGGACGAGGCCGGCGCGAGGATCACCGACCAATAGCCCGGCGTGCCGTTGGCATGAACGGTCTGGGCGAAGATCTCGCCATTGGCGCGGTCCACGGCCTCCATCGCCGCCTTGTTGCCGTACCAGGCGAGCTGCACCTTGCCGAAGCGCATCCCCTCAATCACGCCGGCATAGTCGGACGCGAAGAAAGGCTTGATGTCGAGCCCGGTTTCCTTCGCCATGTCGGCGAGGAAGGGCTCCCATTTGGGCCGCAGGTTCTGCTGCGATTCCGTGGAAATGATGCCGAAATTGACGGTCTCGGCGAGAGCCGAACCAGCGAAAGCGGAGGCGAGCAGAAGCCCCGCCAGACCCTTGAGGATTGCGTTCATGGCAGTCTCCGATGGTGTCAGAAAAACTCAGACGGCCTCGAGGGCTCCGAGCGAGGGATGGCGCACCGGCTCCGGCCGGCGCGGGGGCGCTGCCGCCGGGGCGTCCGGCAGGAGCAATTCTTCCGAGGCCGAGCCGTAAAGCTCGGACAGGAACTCGTTTGTCAGCGCTGATGACGGCCCGTCATAGACGATGCGCCCGTCGCGCATGGCGATGGTGCGCGGGAAATAGCGCCGGGCGTAATCGACCTGATGCAGCGACACGAGAACCGTGATTTTGTCGTCGCGGTTGATCGAGGCGAGCACGTCCATCACGCGCTTGGCCGAGGCGGGGTCGAGCGAGGCGATGGGCTCGTCCGCGATCAGGATGCGCGCGCCCTGCACCAGCGTGCGCGCGATGGCGGCGCGCTGCTGCTGGCCGCCGGATAGCGTCGAGGCGCGCTGCGCCCCGGCAGGGCCGATGCCGACGCGCTCCAAAGCTTCGCGCGCCTTGGCCTTTTCGGATGGGCCAAACAGGCCGAGCGTGCCGCGCCAGCGCGGGATGCGGCCGAGCGCGCCGATCAGGACATTGGCGAGAACGCTCAGGCGATGCACCAGATTGAACTGCTGGAAGATCACCGACACGTCGCCGCGCACGGATTTCGCGCCCTTCAGCATCCGCCCGCCGGCCTGGACGGGCGTGCCGAAGAGGCTGATGCCGCTCCCCTCGCCTTCGCCCGTCTCCAGGCCGGCGATGTGGCGGATGAGCGTCGACTTGCCTGAGCCCGAAGCGCCGATCAGCGCCACCATCTCGCCGGCATCGATGGAGAGGCTGACGTCGCTCAGCGCCTGCGTGTTCCAGAATCGCTTGGACAGTCGAGTGATGCGGATCGCGGTCATGGCGTCGTCCCTCATCTCGTTCCGGCGGAGCATGTCACGCCATGTTGGGCTGTCGGTGACATCGGGGTTAAGCTTTGGTGACGATCTCGTAGGCGTCGAGAAACGCCTCCGCGCCGAGCCGGCGGAAGTCGGCAAGCGCCTCGAAGAGCTTGTCGTGCGACCAGTCCCACCAAGCGAGCGCGTCCATGCGCTTGCCCGTAGCGGCGCTGAAGCGCTCGCGGATCAGCCGGGCCGGGACCCCCCCGACGATCGTGTAGGGTTCGACGTTGCGCGTCACCACCGCGCCCGAGCCGACCACCGCGCCATTGCCGATCGTGATGCCCGGCAGGATCGTGACGCCGTGCCCGATCCAAGTGTCGTGGCCGATCGTCACCGCATTGGCGCGGCGGGCCGCGAAGAACTCGGCCTCGTCGCTCGCACCCTCGAAATAGTCGCCGGCCCGATAGGTGAAGTGATGGAGCGTCGCGCGCTCCACCGGGTGGTTCGTGGCGTTGATGCGCACGGCCGCGGCGATATTGGCGAATTTGCCGATGCGGGCGCGCCATATGCGGCAATCCTGCATGACGTAGGAATAGTCGCCGAGTTCGCTCTCGGCGACATAGGAATGCGCCTCGACCTCGGTGTAGCGGCCGAAGACCGTGTCTGAAACTTCGGCCGTCGGGTGGATCAGCGGCACATGCTCGTTGAGCTTGGTCATCAGGCAGCCTTCCGGGCCGAGAATTTGGAAATGTCGAGAATGCGGGTGGCGACCGCCGCGCGCACCGGCTCGTCGTGGAAAATGCCGAGAATGGCGGTGCCGGCGTCCAGCTTCTCGCGGATCATGCCGACCACGACATCGCGGTTGGCGGCGTCGAGCGAGGCGGTCGGCTCGTCCAGAAGCAGGATCGGATGATCGGTCAGGAAGCCGCGTGCGATGTTCACGCGCTGCTTCTCGCCGCCCGAAAAGGTCGCGGGCGGCAGGTCGAACATGTCGGGCGAGAGGTTTAGGCGGCGCAGCATGGCGCTGGCGCGCTCCTGCGCTTCCTCTCGCGCCACGCCCCGCCGGCGCAGCGGTTCGGCCACGACATCCAGCGCCGAAGCGCGGGGCACGGCCCGCAGGAACTGGCTGACATAGGCGATGGCGCGCTCGCGAAGGCCCAGAACCAACCTTGGATCGCCCGCGCCGAGATCGTGCATCGCGCCGTCCAGGGGGTCGCGCACCAGGATGGAGCCGCGATCCAGCGCGTAATTGCCATAGACCATGCGCAGGATGGACGACTTGCCGACGCCAGAGGGGCCGCCGAGCACGACGCATTCGCCCGGATGCAGCGCGAAGCCGACATTCTCCACCACGGGCAGGCGGATCGAGCCGCGCAGATGCATGGTGAAGGACTTGGCGACGCCTTCGGCCACGAGAAGCGGCTGGTTGGCAGGGCTTGAGGACAGGACGGTCATCGTCAGGACTCCGGGATCGAGGCGACGAGAAGCTGGGTATAGGGGTGGTGCGGGTCGTCCAGCACGCGGTCCGTCAGCCCCTCCTCCACGATGCGCCCGGCCTTCATCACGATCATGCGCTGGGACAGAAGGCGGGCGACGGCGAGATCGTGGGTCACGATGATCACCGACAGGCCAAGATCGGCCACCAGCGCGCGCAGAAGATCGAGAACGCGCGCCTGCACGGAGACGTCCAGGCCCCCGGTCGGCTCGTCCATGAAGACGAGACGGGGATGGGTGACGAGGTTCCGGGCGATCTGGAGCCGCTGGCGCATGCCGCCCGAAAATTCGCTCGGCCGGTCGTCGATGCGCGCGGCGTCGATCTCGACGCGGGCGAGCCAGTCGCCCGCCGCCTCGCGCAGCTGTCCGTAATGGCGCTGGCCGACGGCCATCAGGCGTTCGCCGACATTGGCCCCGGCCGAAACCCGCATCCGCAGGCCATCGGCGGGGTTCTGGTGGACGAAGCCCCAGTCGGTGCGCATCAGAAGCCGCCGCTCGGCTTCGGTGAGGGTGGCGAGATCGCGCATCTCGCCATCACGCATATGATAGCGTACGCTGCCGGCGCTCGGCTCCAGCCGGGCCGAAAGGCAGGACAGAAGCGTCGTCTTGCCCGAGCCGGATTCGCCGACGATGGCCAGGACTTCGCCCGGCCAGAGGTCGAGCGAAATATCGGTGCAGCCGATCCGCCCGCCATAATGCTTGGCGAGATCGCGCACGGTGAGAAGCGGCGTCTCGGCGCTCATGACAGGGCCTTTCCCAGAAGCGGGCCGGCATGGCCCTCCGCGCGGCGCGTTTCGCAATGGTCGGTGTCGGAGCAGACGAACATGCGCCCGCCCCGATCGTCGGTCACGACCTCGTCCAGATAGACGCCCGTCGCCGCGCAAAGCGCGCAGCAGGTCTCGAAGCGCTGGATGGCGAAGGGATGATCCTCGAAATCGAGGCTTCGCACATCCGTGTAGGGCGGCAGCGCGTAGATGCGCTTTTCGCGGCCCGCGCCGAAGAGCTGGAGCGCCGGCGAACGATGCATCTTGGGATTGTCGAATTTCGGGATGGGCGACGGGTCCATGACATAGCGCCCCTCGACCTTCACCGGATAGGCATAGGTCGTTGCGATATGGCCGTGGCGCGCGATGTCCTCGTAGAGCTTCACATGCATGAGCCCGTATTCCTCCAGCGCGTGGAGCGTGCGCGTCTCGCTTTCGCGCGGCTCTAGAAAGCGCAGAGGCTCGGGGATCGGCACCTGATAGACGAGCACCTGCCCCTCCGTCAGCGGCGCTTCGGGAACGCGGTGCCGCGTCTGGATGATCGTCGCCTCGTGGGTTCGGGTCGTCGTCGCGACCTTGGCGACGCTCTCGAAGAAGGCACGGATCGAGACGGCATTGGTCGTGTCGTCGGCGCCCTGGTCGATCACCTTCAACACGTCGTCCGGTCCGATGATCGCGGCCGTCACCTGCACGCCGCCCGTGCCCCAGCCATAGGGCATGGGCATTTCGCGGCTGGCGAAGGGCACCTGATAGCCGGGGATCGCGATGCCCTTGAGGATGGCGCGGCGGATCATCCGCTTCGTCGCCTCGTCGAGATAGGCGAAGTTGATGGCGGGAAGAGTGAGGGTCATTCGGCGGCCTCCGCGCGCGGGGTCGTGCCCTCGTCGTCGCTCGCCTCGGCCGGGCCGGCGCGCTCCGCGTTCAACTGGCGCAACAGGTGCAGCTCGGCCTGGAAGTCGACGTAATGGGGCAGTTTCAGATGTTCCACGAAGCCGGTGGAGGCGACATTGTCGCAATGGGCGAGGACGAATTCCTCGTCCTGCGCCGGGGCGCGGCGCTCCTCGTCGAACTCGTCGGCCCGCAGCGCCCGGTCCACGAGGCTCATCGCCATGGCCTTGCGCTCGCTCTGGCCGAAGACCAGCCCGTAGCCGCGCGTGAAGCGAGCGTCCTCACCTTCGGGCGCGGAAAACTGCGCGACCATCTGGCATTCGGTAACGCGCGCCCGGCCGATCGTGATGGGGAAGCCGAGCTCGGGAAGCTCCACCTCGATCTCCACGAGGCCGATGCGGATTTCGCCGACGAACGGGTGGGTACGCCCATAGCCGCGCTGCGTGGAATAGC
>NZ_BBWM01000046.1:0-54407 GCF_001463805.1 Aureimonas sp. D3
GCTCTCACGCCCGCCGCCCAAGCCCTGCCCGCGCCGACGCCCCGCGCGGCGACAGCCGAGCGCGCGGCCGGCGTCGAAACCGTCCGCCCGCAGAGCGATTTCGGCTCGCCGCTCGATCCGCGCTATGTCTTCGAGAGCTTCGTGGAAGGCGCGTCCAACCGCGTGGCGCTCGCCGCCGCGCGTTCGATCGCCGAAAACGGGCCGCAGTCGGTGCGCTTCAACCCGCTCTTCCTCCATGCCTCGGTGGGCTTGGGCAAGACGCACCTCCTCCAAGCCATCGCCAATGCGGCGCTGGAGCGCGAGGATCGCCCGCGCGTCGTCTATCTCACGGCCGAATATTTCATGTGGCGCTTCGCCACCGCGATCCGCGACAACCAGGCGCTCGACTTCAAGGAGAACCTGCGCGGCATCGACATCCTGATCATCGACGACATGCAGTTCCTGCAGGGCAAGTCGATCCAGCAGGAATTCTGCCATCTTCTCAACGCGCTGATCGATTCCGCGCGGCAGGTCATCGTGGCGGCGGACCGGCCGGCCTTCGAGCTGGAATCGCTCGACAGCCGCGTGCGCTCGCGCCTCGCCGGCGGCGTCGCCATCGAGATCGTCTCGCCCGACTTCGACATGCGCAAGGGCATCATCGCCGCGCGCGTCGATGCCATGAAGGCCGCCGATCCGAGCTTTGCGATCAACGAGGGCGTGCTCGACACGATCGCCCGGCGCGTGACCGGCTCGGGCCGCGACCTCGAAGGCGCGTTCAACCAGATCGCCTTCCGCCACTCGGTCGGCCAGCCGCTTTCGAACCAGCATCTCGACGACCTCCTGAACCAGCTGACCCGCGCGGGCGGCGAAAAGCGGGTGCGGATCGAGGACATCCTGAAATTCGTCTCGCGCCATTACAACGTGTCGCGCACGGACATCCTCTCGGCCCGGCGCACGCGCACCATCGTGCGCCCGCGCCAGATCGCCATGTATCTCGCCAAGACCATGACGCCGCGCTCGCTGCCCGAGATCGGCCGTAGATTCGGCGGGCGCGATCATACGACCGTGCTTCACGCGGTGCGCAAGATCGAGGCCGAGCGCGCGAGCGACCAGAAGCTCGCTGAAGAGCTCGACGTCATCCGCCGCATGATCGAGGAATAAGCGCAGGCGAAACGCCCTCGATCGAAGGTCCGGGCATCAGCGCACCGGACCTTCCATTCGGCGGTCTTTCGGCCGCATGGGGGCGGGCCGCCCGCGCAGCACGCTTCGGCGCTTGGCCCTGGCCCGCCCGCTTCCGCGCAAGGCCGGCCCGCAGGCGCTTTTTCTTTTGCGCCCGCCCTTGGTCCTATTCTACAAGGTTCGGACCTTTGCGCGGGTGCCGGTTCTCGGCGCATCCTCAAGTTCCCGAACGGTCTTTTCGCCATGCGTATTCTCATCGAGCGGTCGAACCTCCTCAAGTCGCTGAGCCACGTGCAGCGCGTGGTGGAGCGGCGCAACACGATCCCGATCCTGTCCAACGTCCTCTTGAAGACGGAAGACGCGGGCATGCGACTAAAGGCGACCGATCTCGACATCGAGATCACCGAAACCGTGCCGGCCATGAGCGAGCAGCCGGGCGCGACCACCGTGCCCGCCCATCTCCTCTACGACATCGTGCGCAAGCTGCCCGACGGCTCGGAGGTCATGCTCCAGACCGACGGAAACGGCGGGCAGATGACCGTCACCTCGGGCCGCTCGAACTTCCGCCTTCAGTGCCTGCCGGAAGCAGACTTCCCGGACATCACGGCCGGCACCTTCACCCATGCCTTCAAGCTGAAGACCGGCGATCTCGCGCGCCTCATCGAGCGCACGCAATTCGCGATTTCGACGGAAGAGACGCGCTATTATCTGAACGGCATCTTCTTCCACACATTGGAATCGGGCGGCGCGCTGCAGCTTCGCTCGGTCGCGACGGACGGGCATCGCCTCGCCCGCGCCGAAACCGACGCGCCGGCCGGCTCCGAAGGGATGCCGGGCATTATCGTGCCGCGCAAGGCCGTGTCGGAAATCCAGAAACTGCTCGGCGAAGGCGCCGAGATGGTCGATGTGGAGCTGTCCGACTCCAAGATCCGCTTCACGATCGGCCCGGTCGTCATGACCTCCAAGCTGATCGACGGCACCTTCCCCGACTATCAGCGCGTCATCCCCACCGGCAACGACAAGGCGCTGACGCTGGATCGCCAGAGCTTCGCCCATGCGGTGGACCGCGTCTCGACCATCTCGTCCGAGCGCGGCCGGGCGGTGAAGCTCGCGGTCTCGGCCAGCCAGCTCGTGCTCACCGTCAATTCGCCCGATGCCGGCACGGCGACCGAGGAACTGGCCGTGGGCTATGACTCCGACGAGCTGGAAATCGGCTTCAACGCCAAATATCTCCTCGACATCACCGGGCAGCTGTCGGGCGAGTCGGCCGTGTTCATGATGGCCGATCCCGGCTCGCCGACGCTGATCAAGGACGGGGGCGACGAGCGCACGCTCTATGTTCTGATGCCCATGCGCGTTTGAGGCCGGCGCCCGATCTTCAATCCATGCCATCCGATCCAGCGCCCGGCCCCGATGCGCGCATTCGCGTGGCCGGGCTCGGCCTCGTGGACTTCCGCAACTACCCGACCCTCAGCCTCAATCTGAGTTCGCGCTTTGTCGTGTTCCATGGCGACAACGGCGCGGGGAAGACCAATCTTCTGGAGGCGCTGTCGCTTCTCTCGCCCGGGCGCGGCCTGCGCCGGGCGAGCTATGGCGAGATCGCGCGCGCGCGCGGCTCGGGCGGCTTTTCCGTGCGCGCCCGCCTGCGGGAAGAAGATGGCGATGTCAGGGATCTCCTGACGCTGGTGCGCCCGGACGAGGAGAATGGCGCGAACCGCATCCTGCGCATCGACGGCGCGCAGGCGCGCACGGGCGACGAGCTTCTCGATCATCTGCGCGTGGTCTGGCTGACGCCGGCCATGGACGGACTCTTCACCGGCCCCGCCGCCGAGCGCCGCCGCTTTCTGGACCGCATGGTTCTGACCGTCGATCCTGGCCATGGAAGGCGCGCGCTCGACTACGAGAAGGCCATGCGCGGGCGCAACCGGCTCCTCTCCGAGGACCGGATGGACGATGGCTGGCTCTCAGGCATCGAAGCGCAGATGGCCGAGTTGGGTCTTGCCATCGCGCTCGCCCGCGCCGATCTGGTGGAGCGGTTGCGCAGCTCGATCGAAAGCATCGGCGGCTCGCCCTTTCCGGTTGCCAATCTGCATCTTCAATCCGGCTACGAAGAGCTGGATCTTCAGGGCGCGGCGGTGGACCTCGAAGACCGGATCGGCGCGCGCCTGCGCGCCCGGCGCGGGCTCGACCGCGCGGCCGGGCGCACGCTGGAAGGGCCGCATCGCAGCGATCTAGACGTCATTCACCGCGCCAAATCCATGCCGGCCGCGCTCTCCTCCACGGGCGAGCAGAAGGCCCTTCTCGTCGGTCTGGTGATCGCCCATGCGCGCCTCGTGGAAGCGTCGAGCGGCATGACGCCGCTTCTGCTTCTGGACGAAATCGCCGCCCATCTCGATCCCGGCCGCCGCGCCGCCCTGTTCGACATTCTGGACGATCTGGGCGTTCAGGCCTTCCTGACCGGCACGGACGCGGCCTTGTTCGACGCGTTGGCCGGCCGCGCACAAATGGTCGAAATCCGCAACGGAGCCGCTCTATGACGGATGCCCCTCCCCTTTCGGGCGACGAGTTGCAACGCTACGCCCGCCATCTCGTGCTGGCCGATGTCGGCGGGCCGGGGCAGCAGCGATTGAAGCGCTCGCGGATGCTGATTCTGGGGGCGGGCGGTCTCGGCTCGCCGGTCGCGCTCTATCTGGCGGCGGCGGGCGTCGGCACGCTCGGGATCGTGGACGACGACACCGTGTCCCTTTCCAATCTCCAGCGCCAGATCCTACATGGCACGCCCGATATCGGACGCCCGAAGCTCGACAGCGCGCGGGATGCGCTGGCGCGCCTGAACCCGCATGTCACCGTCGAGCCCCACGCGATCAGGCTGGACGGCGAGAACGGAGCGGCCATCATCGCCGGTTACGACATCGTGATCGACGGCTCGGATAACTTCGCGACGCGCTATGCGCTGGCCGATCTCTGCGAGCAGCTGGAGAAGCCCTTGGTGACGGCGGCCGTGCAGCGCTTTTCCGGCTCGCTGACCGTCCTCGTGCCCTTCCAGCCGAATGGCGAGGGCCGGCGTCATCCGCGCTACCGCGACCTCTTTCCCGAGCCGCCGGCCGCCGGCCTCGTGCCGACCTGCGCGGAGGCCGGCATTCTGGGCGTCGTCACCGGCATTCTCGGCACGCTCGCCGCTTGCGAGGCGATCAAGCTGGCGACCGGCGCGGGCGAGCCGCTGATCGGCCGCCTGCTTCTGGTGGATACGCTGCGGATGCGCTTCGAGGAAATCCGCTACCGTCGCCCGAAAGTGAAGGGCTGAGGGATCGAAGGCTGCGGCATCGATCTTCGACGCGCTTCCGCATCAAGCGCGTCGACGTAGAGCAACAGGCTGATCACCGGCGTCGAAGAACGCATCCTCATCCCGCAAGGAGGGGGCGGCCTGAGGCTGAGCCTTCCCGGATGAAGGCCGCTCGGCCACGGCGGCCGGCGCGTCGTCCTTGGCATGGATCTGGAAATAGCTGGCTCGCTCGTTGAGGCGGGACGCCTCGCTGGCCAGTTGCACGGCCGTCGCGGACAATTCGTTGGACGCCCCGGCGTTCGACTGCGTGACCTGATCGAGCTGCTGGATCGCCTGGTTGATCTGGCTGACGCCGACCGACTGTTCTCGCGCGGCGGCGGAAATCTCCATGACGAGTTCGGCCGTGCGCTCGATGTCGGGCACCATTTCGGCGAGCTTGCGGCCCGCCTCGTCAGACGCACGGCGCGTCGAGTCCGACAGCGTTGCGATCTCGCTCGCCGCGTGCTGCGAACGCTCGGCGAGTTTGCGCACCTCGGAGGCAACCACGGCGAACCCCTTGCCGTGCTGACCGGCGCGTGCCGCCTCGATCGCGGCGTTCAGGGCCAGGAGATCGGTCTGGCGCGCGATGTCCTGCACGATGCGGATATGCTCGTAGATCGTGTGGATCGCCTGAACGGAGCCGATCATCGCCTCACTCGTCTCGCGGGCCGATTGCGAGGCGCGCCGCGCGATCGCCTCGGTCTGCCCGGCGTTCTCGGCGCTTTGGCGCAGATTGGCGGTCATCTCCTCCACCGCCGCCGAGGCCTGTTCGGAGGCGGCGGCCTGTTCCGTCGCGCCCGACGACAATTGCTCGGCCGCGACGGCCGACTGGCTGGAGCCTGCGGCCACCTGATCGGCCGACGCGCGCACTTCGGACAAGATGTCCCGCAGGCGGGCGCGCGTCTCTTCCAACCGGTCGAGCAGCGTGCCGATCTCGTCGCGGCGCCCATGGCGAATGGCCTCGGCGATCTCGCCCCTGCCGAGCCGCTCGGTTTGCGCAACGGCGACGGAAAGCCCCCGGTTGACGAGAAGGCTCAGCCAGACGGCTGCGCCAAGGCCGAGAAGAACGGCAGCGGTGACGATCGCGACGAGAATGTTGCGGGTGGAGTAATAGGCGTTTTCCGAACGCTGGGTTTCCTCGGCCGCGGTCTGCTGTTGCAGTTGCGAAAGCGCGCCGACGCTGTCCAAAATGACCTTCATGGCGGGCACCGCCTCGCGTTCGATGATCCCAAGCGCTTCCGGCGTTCCACGCAGCTTGCGCGCGTGGGTAGTCGCCGCCTCATAGCGCGCGACGGCATCGCGCAGCGTGTCCACCTGATCGACCGCAAGGCGGGTGTGGGAGCGATAGGTGTCGATACCGGCTTTCGCCCTTGCCAGCGCCGCATCGATGGTCCGGTCCATCTCGCTGTGACGGGCCGGGTCGGTGACGAGAAGCGAGCGATTGACGACGCGCCCGGCGTCCAACAGATCGGCGCGGATGTCGGCGAGCCGAAGGCTCTGCGCGAAGGGCCGATCGTGGAAGTTCATGAATCGATCGTTGGACCGGCCGAGGCTGTCGATCCCGATGAAGCCAACCGCCGCCATGGCCACCAAAACAATCGCGAAGCCGCCCGCGAGTTTCTGCCTGATCGTAAACCGCATGACGTGCCCCTTCGAACGTAAGTGAGGCATTACAACCTTTTCGAGTTGAGAATCTCTTGTAGGCTGAGACCCGGCGCGCGGCAGCGTTAGCGGAGTCTTATTCCTGATGCTCAGGTTCACGAAAAGAAGATCAGCTTCGGGAAGGGTTCGTTAACCGCGATGAGCGATGGTGGAGAGGTTCCTGCCGGAGTTCATAAAGCCTTGATGTTCCCCTCCGTTTCGCTCCGTCGCTCGCTTCTGTCCGCCCTCGCCCTTTTGACGCTCGCCTCGCATGTGCAAGCTCAGACGCCCGCCGCCGCCGCGACGCGGCCCGAGTCGGCCATGCCCGCCGCCGCGGAAGAGGGACAGGACCCGGATATGAGCCGGAAGCTGCCCCTGCCCCGTTTCGTGTCGCTGAAGTCGGCCCGCGTGAACCTGCGCGTCGGCCCCGGCAAGGACTACGCGGTGTCCTGGCTTTTCACCAAGCCCGGCCTGCCGGTCGAGATCATCCAGGAATACGATCTCTGGCGGCGTATTCGCGATGCGGACGGGACGGAAGGCTGGGTCTATCACTCGCTTCTGTCGGGCGAGCGCACCGCTTTGGCCGCTCCCTGGCTGAAGAGCAAGAAGGGCGCGCTGGTCACGGTGCACCGCTCGGCCGCCGCCGATTCCTCCGTGGTGGCCGAAATGGAGCCGGGTGTCGTCGCCAAAGTGCGCGAGTGCTCCTTCAGCTGGTGCGAAGTGGAAGCGGGCGGGCGTCGCGGCTTCGTCTCGCAGAACGAAATGTGGGGTGTGTATCCCGACGAGCGGTTCTGAACCGACGGCGGGAATGCCCGAACGGAAAAAGGCCGGCGCCCCATGGGCCCGGCCTTTTTTCATGCGATCCTCGCGAGAACATGAAAAAGGCGGCGGATGCCGCCTTTCAGCATCAGGAAAGGCTGGTCTTCTCGCGCTTGCGGCGCACGCGCACCACCACGTCGATATTGACGATCTCCATGCCCTCGGGCGGCGCGGGAATGTTCTCGACGCTGATCGCACCGTCGGGAATGTCGATCATCGTGTTGTCGGATTCCACGAAGAAGTGGAAATGATCCGACGTGTTCGTGTCGAAATAGGTGCGCTGGCCTTCCGCCGAGAGCGGACGCACAAGGCCGGCATCGGTGAACTGGTGCAGCGTGTTGTAGACGGTGGCGAGCGAGACGGGCTCACCGGCGCGGTGTGCCTCCTCGTGCAACTCTTCGGCCGACAGATGCCGGTCGCCCGCGCCGAAGATCAGATTGCACAGAGCCACGCGCTGGCGCGTCGGCCGCAGGCCGGCGGAGCGCAGACGTTCGAACACACAAAACGACGATGCCCGATGGGCGTCCCGTGATGTGTCCTGCGAGGGCTTGGCCCGATTGTCCATGATGCTTCGCCGTAATGTTGAGTCTTATATTCCGCTTTTACGGCCCCGTGCGCTGCACCGCAAGACCGCGTTCTCGTGACAGCATAATCCCCTCGGCCTAAAAGAACAATTGCGCCTCGCGCGCATCAGCTGCACCGCTCCGCAAGAAGCGCGAGAGCCTTGCCCGAGCCCTTGAGCGGCAGGCGAAAGGACCCCGCCGGGCTGGAAAGTTCCAGTTCCTTGCCCCGCTTCAGCCGATCGAAGAGCGGCTTCATCTCGGCCGCCTTGTCGGAGCGCACGAAGCGCGAGCCCGGCCCGTGCGGCTCGGCCTCGGCCTTGGCGGGCAGCAGGGTCGCCACGCCGTCGACGCTGAAAACCAGCGTCGCCGGGCGGCCTTCCGGGTAGCGCGCGCCGGTGCCCGAGACGATGGTGCGAAGCCGCCCCGGCGCTTCGCATTCGAACTGCACGCCCGCTGGCCGCCCCTTTTGCGTATAGGCGGCGCGCACCGATCCGCCAGCCGTCTCGCCGCGCCATTCCTGCGCGTGCGCAGGGCCTGCCAGTACGAGCATCAGCGCCGCCCCGGCCGCAAACCCCTGATACGCCATCCATCTCCGCCCTCGTTTCGCCCTGTCCGCCGGGCATCTGCCTGCATGACGCGGGGAGATGGGCGCAAGAAAGGCGAGAGGAAAGATTGAAGAAACGTTGAATCCAAGCGAGGGCTGACGCATTTGCCCTTGAACGCACCCGTGCTAAGGGCTTCGCGACGAACGCGGCCTTCGAGAGTGCCGTGAGGAAACGGGCAAGGCAATGACGACAGGCAAGACCCACTTCGACAAGGACGATCTTCTGGCCTGCGGCCGGGGCGAACTGTTCGGTGCGGGCAACGCGCAATTGCCGCTGCCGCCCATGCTCATGTTCGATCGCATCACCGAGGTGACGACGGATGGCGGCGAGTTCGGCAAGGGCTCGATCCGTGCAGAGTTCGACGTCTCGCCCGATCTCTGGTTCTTCGACTGCCACTTCAAGGGCGATCCGGTCATGCCGGGGTGCCTCGGCCTCGACGCGCTCTGGCAGCTCACCGGCTTCTATCTCGGCTGGCTGGGCGAGGAAGGGCGCGGGCGCGCGCTCGGCGTCGGCGAGGTGAAGTTCTCCGGCCAGGTGACGCCCAAGGTCAAGCTCGTGGAATACGGCGTCGAGTTCCGCCGCGTCATGCGCTCCAAGCTCAAGCTCGGCATCGCGGAAGGGTGGATGAAGGCCGATGGCGAGGTCATCTACCGCGCCAGCAACCTGCGCGTCGGCCTGTTCAAGGACGGCGAAGCGGATGCCTCGGTCGGCGGCTGAGCGCAAACACTGACAGATTATAGGCGGTCCCAGCGGACCCCAAGAAGGAGTTAGGCCATGAGGCGGGTCGTCGTGACCGGAATGGGCATCGTGTCCTCGATCGGCAACGATCTCAGCGAGGTCACGGCCTCGCTGCGCGAGGCGAAGTCCGGCATCAGCTTCTCCGAGGATTTCGCCGAGAACGGCTTCAAGTGCCGCGTCTGGGGCAAACCCAATCTCGACGTGACCGACCTCGTGGACCGTCGCGCCATGCGCTTCCTCAGCCAGGGCGGCGCCTGGAACCATGTCGCCATGAAGCAGGCGATCGCCGATTCCGGGCTGGACGAGAAGGACATCTCGAACAACGAACGCACCGGCATCATCATGGGCTCGGGCGGCCCCTCGACGCGCACGCTGATCGAGGCCGCCGACATCACGCGCAAGAACAACAGCCCCAAGCGCATCGGCCCCTTCGCGGTGCCCAAGGCCATGTCGTCCACGGCCTCGGCGACGCTGGCGACCTGGTTCAAGATCCACGGCGTCAACTACTCGATCTCCTCGGCCTGCTCGACCTCGGCCCATTGCATCGGCAATGCGGCGGAGATGATCCAGTGGGGCAAGCAGGACGTGATGTTCGCCGGCGGCCACGAAGACCTCGACTGGACCATGTCGAACCTCTTCGACGCCATGGGCGCCATGTCCTCCAACTTCAACGACCAGCCGGCCTCGGCCTCGCGCGCCTATGACAAGAACCGCGACGGGTTCGTGATCGCGGGCGGCGCGGGCGTCGTGGTTCTGGAAGAATACGAGCGGGCGAAGGCGCGCGGCGCCAAGATCTATGCCGAACTCGTCGGCTACGGCGCGACCTCGGACGGCTACGACATGGTGGCCCCTTCGGGCGAAGGCGCGATCCGCTGCATGCGTCAGGCGCTTGCCACGGTGAACGGCAGGGTCGACTACGTGAACACGCACGGCACCTCGACGCCGGTCGGCGATAGCAAGGAGATCGGCGCGATCCGCGAAGTGTTTGGCGACGCCATCCCGCATATCCAGTCCACGAAGTCGCTCACCGGCCATTCGCTGGGCGCGGCGGGCGTGCAGGAAGCCATCTATTCGCTTCTGATGATGCAGGCGGGTTTCGTGGGCGAAAGCGCCCATATTCAGGAACTAGACCCGGAATTCGAGGGCGTTCCGATCGTGCGCCAGCGCATCGACGATGCCAAGATCGACATCGCCCTGTCCAATTCCTTCGGCTTCGGCGGCACCAATGCCACGCTGGTCTTCCAGCGCGTACCCAACTGAGAAAGCCCTTTCGATGAATGATCTGATGAAGGGCAAACGCGGCCTCGTGATGGGCGTCGCGAACCACAATTCCATTGCCTGGGGCGCGGCGAAAGCCATGGCGGCCCAGGGCGCCGAGATCGCCTTCAGCTATCAGGGCGAAGCCTTCGGCAAGCGCCTGCGCCCGCTGGCGGCCGAAATCGGCTCGACCCTGCTCGTGGATTGCGACGTCGAGGACATCGCCTCGGTGGACGCCCTGTTCGAGACGCTGAAAGCGGAATGGGGCCAGATCGACTTCTTGGTCCACGCGATCGGCTTTTCCGACAAGAACGAACTGAAGGGCCTCTACGCCGACACGACGCGCGAGAACTTCTCGCGCACCATGGTGATCTCCTGCTTCTCCTTCACCGAAGTCGCCAAGCGCGCGGCTGCGATGATGAACGAGGGCGGCTCCATGGTGACGCTGACCTATGGCGGCTCGATGCGCGTCATGCCGAACTACAACGTGATGGGCGTTGCCAAGGCGGCGCTGGAAGCCTCCGTGCGCTATCTCGCGGCCGATTTCGGCCCGCGCGACATCCGCGTCAACGCCGTGTCAGCCGGCCCCTTGCGCACGCTGGCGGGCGCGGGTGTCTCCGACGCGCGCCTGATGCTGAACTACCAGCGCCGCAACGCGCCCATGCGCCGCAACGTGACGCATGAGGAAGTCGGCAACTCGACGCTTTATCTCCTGTCGGACCTGTCCAAGGGCGTGACGGGCGAAATCCACTATGTGGATGCCGGCTACAACATCATGTCCATGCCCGCGCTGGACGAGTTGAAGACGCAGGAAAGCCGCGCCGTCGCGGCCGGCGAGACGTCGGGCGAATAAACCGACCGACATTCGAAGCCTTCAAAAGCCCGTCGCTCCATCCCGAGCGGCGGGCTTTTTTCGTTCTCAAAGCACGCTGCGGATGGCGAAGCTCGAATTGATCCGCTGGACGCCCGGCAGGCGCGACAGCACCTCCTTGTGAATGCGCTCATAGTCGCCCGCTCCGGCGGCTTCGAGGCGCAGGAGATAGTCCTCTTCGCCGGTCATGAGATAGCATTCGCGGATTTCGGGATGTTTCAGAACCTCCGCTTCGAAGCGGCGCAGCACATCCTCGGTCTGCCGCTCCAGGCTGATGCGCACGATCACCACATGGCCCTCCCGACCCTCGGCTCCGGCGACGATGGCGGTGTATCCGCGGATGACGCCGCTTTCCTCCAGAATCTGCACACGGCGCAGGCAGGCCGATGGTGACAAACCGACCTCGCCCGCCAAGGCGACATTCGTCATCCGCCCGTCGCGGCGCAGGGCGCGGATGATCTTGCGGTCGGTGTTGTCGAGGTCCGGCATGAAATGGCGCGGCTTTCGAAGATGATGGCGTCGGAGGGCGATCTTTCGAATTTTGTGCGCGAGATCGGCCGTACATTCAAGAATGATTGCGCCACAATTCGAGGAGTTCCGATTGGAGGCGCGCATGCTCGTGATCTCGTCCGCTTCATCCCCCGCTCTGCCCATTTCAGCGGCAGGCGCTGTCAGCGCCGGTGCCGTTCTGACGATCGATCTGTCGGCCTTGCGCGCGAACTATCGCCGGCTCTGCCGCGAGGCCGGCGGCGCGCGGGTCGCGGGCGTCGTGAAGGCCGACGCCTATGGGCTCGGGGCCGAGCGCGTCGCGCCCGCCCTCTGGAGCGAGGGCTGCCGCAGCTTCTTCGTGGCGCATCTTTCCGAAGCCCTGGCGCTGCGCCCGGCTTTGCCCTCTGAGGCGGAAATCTTCGTTCTGAATGGGCTCGCGCCCGGCGACGAGCGCCGCTGCGCGGAGGCCGGCATCACGCCCGTCATCAATTCGGGCACGCAACTGGTGGCTTGGTCGGCGCTCGCCCAGACGCTTGGTCGCCCGCTTCCCGCCGCTCTACAGGTGGACAGCGGCATGGCCCGGCTCGGCCTTGCGCCCGAAGAGGTCGCGGCGATCGCGGCCGACCCGGCGCATCTTGCCGGGGTCGACGTGACCCTCGTGATGAGCCATCTCGCCTGCGCCGACGAACCGGAGCACCCGGCCAACCGCGCGCAGTTAGAGGCCTTCAAAGCGCTCGCGGCCCGCCTGCCGGAGGCGCGGCGCTCGCTCGCCAATTCCGCCGGCGTGTTTCTCGGCCCGGACTTCCATTTCGACCTCTGCCGCCCCGGCATCGCGCTGTATGGCGGCCAGCCCTTCGAGGGGCCGGAGAACCCGATGCGCGCCGTCGCCCGGCTCGACGCGCGCGTCATCCAGATTCGCGAGGTGCCGGCGGGCGCGGGCGTCGGCTATGGCTGGAGCCTCGTCACCCCCGGCGCGATGCGGCTCGCCACGATCGGCATCGGCTATGCCGATGGCTGGCCGCGATCCTTGAGCAATCGGCTGGGCGCCTATCATGACGGGCAGCCGCTCGGCGCGGCCGGCCGCGTCTCCATGGATTCCGTCATTCTCGATATCGGCTCGGCGGCTCTCAAGCCCGGCGATCTCGTGGAACTGATCGGCCCGCATCAGAGCTTGGGCGAAGTGGCCGCCACGGCCGGCACCATCCCCTATGAAATCCTCACCGCCCTCGGCCAGAGATTCGAGCGGCGCTATGCTGAAGGAGCGCTGGCATGAAGATCGCGGTTCTGGGCGCGGGCGTCATCGGCGTCACGTCGGCGTGGTATCTCGCCAAGGCCGGGCACGAGGTCACCGTCATCGACCGGCAGGCGGGGCCGGCGCTGGAGACGAGCTTCGCCAATGCGGGCGAGGTCTCCTTCGGCTATTGCTCGCCCTGGGCTGCGCCCGGCATTCCGAAAAAGGCGATCAAGTGGCTCATGATGGAGCACGCGCCGCTGATCCTGCGCCCGAAGATGGACGCGGCCATGCTGCGCTGGCTGACGCGGATGCTGCGCAATTGCACGGCCGAGCGCTACGCCATCAACAAGAGCCGGATGCTGCGGCTCGCCGATTACAGCCGCACGAGTCTCGCCGAGCTGCGCCGCGACACCAATATCGAATACGACCAGCGCATGAAGGGCACGCTCCAGCTCTTCCGCACGCGCGAACAGCTCGACGCCTCGCTGAAGGACCAGAAGGCGTTGAGCGAGGACGGCATCGCCTACGAGGTGCTCGACCCCGAAGGCTGCATCCGCATGGAGCCGGCGCTCGCCCATGCGCGCGAGAAGATCGTCGGCGGGCTGCTGACGCCCAATGACGAGACGGGCGACTGTTTCAAGTTCACCAATGGCCTCGCCGAGCGGGCCGAAGCGCGCGGCGTGCGCTTCGCCTATGGGCGCACGATCCAAGGGCTTCGCGTCGAGGGCGGGCGGTGCCTTGGCGTCGAGACGGATCGGGGCTTCGAGGCGGCCGATGCCGTCGTCGTCGCGCTCGGCTCCTACTCGCCGCTTCTGGTGAAACCCTTCGGCATCGATCTGCCCGTTTATCCCGTGAAGGGCTATTCGCTGACCATCCCGATCGTCGACGAGGCCCGCGCGCCCGAATCCACCGTGATGGACGAGAGCTACAAGATCGCCATCACGCGCCTCGGCAACCGCATCCGCGTCGGCGGCATGGCCGAGATTTCCGGCTTCACCAACGATCTGGCCGAAGCGCGCCGGCGCACGCTGGAGCATTCGGTCACCGACCTCTTCCCAGGCGGCGACGTGAAACAGGCGAGCTTCTGGTCGGGCCTGCGGCCGATGACCCCGGACGGAACCCCCGTGATCGGCCCCACCAAGATCGCCGGCCTGTTTCTGAACACCGGCCATGGAACGCTGGGCTGGACCATGTCGTCGGGATCGGGCCGGCTCCTCGCCGATCTCGTCAGCGGCCGAACAGCGGACATCGACGCGCGCGATCTCGCCGTGGCGCGATACGGCAGGGCCTGATGGAGACAGCGCCTCGCCTTGGGGCAGGCGAGCCCCTTCAACATTCGTTAAGCTTGACAATCGTAAGGTTTCACGGCCGAACTAAGCCATTGCGCGGTTCACCCATTCTTCAATCGGGGCGTTGTTAAAGTCGGTGAGGACAGGCCTGTCCGCCGTCTTTAAACCTCGCGACCTCGCCCGGTCGCTTCCTATGGCGACCTCCGCGTATGAGCCTTGCCGCAGCCGCTCCTGCGACCGAAAGCCGTTCCGTTTCGCGCTGGCCGGCGCACCGTCAGCGCGCCTTCGTCTTCTGGGCGGCGCTGGTGGCCTTGCTTCTGTCCTTCTGCACGGTCTCCATCATGACGCTGGTGGAGTTGCGCAACGACACATGGCAGCGCGCCGCCAACAGCGCTCGCAGCCTGGCGTTGGCCCAATCGCTCGAAATTTCACGCCGCTTCCAGATCTATGACAGCGTGCTGCGCTCCATCGCCCAAGTCGCAGGCGACGATGCCTTCACGCAGATCGACTGGATCTCGCAGCAGGCCGTCCTGTTCGATGGGGCGTTGGTGGATTCCGCGCTGGCCGATATCATCGTCGCCGATGCCACTGGCCGGGTCCGCTGGAGCCGACGAGGTGGCGTCGGCGCGGAGACGAACATCTCCGACACACCCTATTTTCAGGCGCAGCGTGCAGCCATCCGCAATGGCCTTCTGATCAGTCGCCCTTTGGTGCTGCATGGCCGTGCGCCGGATATGGTCGTCGCCATCAGCCGCGGCCTGGAAACGCGGGACGGATCCTTCGACGGCTTGGTGACCGCGTTGGTGCGACTGGATCTTTTCGAACACATCATGACCGGAGCCACACTTGGTCCGAACGACGTGGTCAATCTGGTTTCGGAAGATGGGATCTTTCTGGCGCGGTCCCCCTCGCTTCCGGGCATCGTGGGACGAGACGTCTCGTCGGTGCCCGACGCCTCGCTCTTTCTGAGCGCACCGCCGGAGGGCTTCACCTCCCGCTCCCAGTTCGACCATATCCAACGGATCTTCAGCGCGGTCCATCTGCGCGACATGCCGCTGCTGCTCAGCGTCGGGCTGTCGGAAGACGATATCTTCGCCTCCTGGAACCGACGAGCGCAGACGATCGGACTGATTCTCTGCCTTCTCGCCGGTATGACGCTGTTCCTGGCTTTCCAGATTCGGCGCGAGTTTCGCCGACGCATCGAGACGGAAAACACGCTTCGCAGCAGCGAAGAACAATACCGGCTTCTGGCGGACCATTCGACCGACCTCATCATTCGCCTCGATGCGGAAATGAACCGGCGCTACGTGTCTCCGGCGGCCCTGCGCTTTCTCGGATACGAGCCGGACGAGATGCTGGACCAGAACGCGCGAACGCTGATCCATCCCGATGACTGGCCCATCGTGCTGCGCATTGCGGACAACGCGCGTCAGGCGGTGGGTGGAACGGAAGACTGCTATCGCCTTCGCCGCCGAGACGGCAGCTACATCTGGGTGGAAGGCCGCTACAGCTACGTGCCGAGCGACGGTGGGTTCATCGCCGTCTTGCGCGACATCACAAAGCGCCGAATGGTGGAAGCCAAGCTCGCGGCTGCCCATGCCGAGTTGACGGCGCTCGTCAACACAGACCCGCTCACCGGCCTGTCCAATCGTCGCCATTTCGACGAGATGCTTTTGGACCTCGCGGCGAAGGGCGACGGCGCGCCGGTCAGCCTTCTGATGATGGATATCGATCGGTTCAAGCTGTTCAACGACACCTATGGCCACCCCGAAGGGGACCGCTGCCTGCGCGCGGTGGCAGGCGCCATGCGGACTGCGATGGAGAGCGAGAACGCCGTGCCCGCGCGAATCGGCGGTGAGGAAATGGCCCTCATCCTGCCCGGCCGCACGCTGGCGCAAGCTCAGATCGTGGCCGAGCGCATTCGCGCGACGGTCGAGGCGCTCGCCATTCCCCATGCCGGCAACGAGACGAATGGCGCGATAGTGACGCTCAGCATCGGCTGCGCCGAGCGCCCCTGCCAAGCCGACGTGCTGGAACCGCTGATCGGCGAAGCCGATCAAATGCTTTACGAAGCCAAGCGGACGGGCCGCAATCGCGTCGCCAGCCGGTTGATCCTGCGCAAGGCGCAGCCCCTTCCCGCTGCGCCGACCGACCATCCGCGGCGCGAAGCAGTCGAGCGTTTTCGTGTGCTCAAGCTCGCCAATGGGCGTGATGAACTCGACACGCTCGCCAAACATGTGGCCGATCTCCTGAAGATGCCGGTCGGTTTCATCTCGCTCTACGATCGAAACGAAGTCGAACTTGTCGGCCGCCACAACATCACGCTGGCTACCAGCTCCAAGGACGCGTCTTTCTGCCGATATGCGGTTCAAGCCCAGGAGCCGATGGTGGTCGCGGATTTGTCCATCGACCCGCGCTTTGCGCAGAATCCCTTCGTGACCTGCGATCGGGGCGCGCGCTTCTATGCCGCCGCGCCGATGATCGACCCGCGCTCCGGTGAGGCAATCGGGGCCGTCAGCGTCTGTCACCATCAGCCGTACTATCTCTTCGGTGCCGAGGAGCGCGCCATTCTGACCACCTTCGCCCGAATGGCGATGCAGGGAATGGACTGACGTCGTAGCCGCCCCTCCCCAACCGTCTCACGGGAATTTGAATGATTCTCGACGGGACGCGAAAGCGGGCCGAAGAGATTGCCCAATCCCGCCGCATCGGCTGCTCAGAGGTGCGGCAGGCCTCCAAAGCCTGCCTGGGAGGGCCCAGCGAGACCGATGTTCACTTTTTAGCCTTAGAAATCCAACAAGGAAGGCCTCTTGCTGCCTTGCGGGGGATCGGCAGCAGGCGCACAATTGTATGCCCACGAATGTGGCGACGGAGCCCGGAGCGGACAACGGATGATAGGACTTGTGCTGGTGACGCACGGCCAGCTCGCACGCGAATTCAAACTCGCCGTGGAGCATGTGGTGGGTCAGCAGGAGGCGTTCGAGACGATCTGCATCGGACCCGACGATGATATGGAAAAGCGCCGCCTGGACATCGTTCAGGCTGTTCGGGATGCCGATCGCGGCAAGGGCGTGATCATTCTCACCGACATGTTCGGGGGAACGCCGTCCAACCTCGCCATTTCCGTGATGGACGAGGGACAGATCGACGTTCTGGCGGGCGTGAACCTGCCCATGCTGATCAAGCTCGCCAGCGTGCGCGGCGAAAAGCCGATGGACCTGGCGCTGGTCGCGGCGCAGGACGCGGGGCGCAAATATATCGCCGTCGCCAGTCGCATTCTGAGCGGGCAATAGCGGACATGACCTATCGCGATCAGGATTCAGGCGGCGCGGAGACACAAGCCATGGCGAATGCGGCGCGAGCGAACGAGACCTCCGTGACGACAGCCCGAACCCTGACCATCGTCAACCGCAAGGGACTTCATGCCCGCGCCTCCGCCAAGTTCGTGCAACTGGCCGAGAGCTTCGACGCCGAGATCACCATCTCGCGCGACGGCATGTCGGTCGGCGGCCAGTCGATCATGGGGTTGATGATGCTGGCGGCCGGGCAAGGGACGACGATCGACGTGAGCGCCGAAGGGCGCGAGGCGGAAGCGGCCATGCAGGCCATCGCCGATCTCGTCGCCAATCGCTTCGGCGAGGAATGCTGACGGGCCGCTGAAACGGCGGTTACGTCCAGTTTCGTCTCACCCGTCGGATACGGCTCTTAGCAGCCGTTTGCTCCTTAAGCCCCCCTCTCGTACCGGGGGTTCGGACGGTACACGCCCCTCCCTTCGAGTAAGACCGGCCTCTCCCCTCGTCGCGCAATCGTCGCGCGCACTCCGCCCGCAAGCGATGCGCCACCCCTCGCTACGCAGCGCGTCAGGGTTCAGATAATCATATAAGCAATTCGTTATATCCTTTTGTCGCCGAGACTGCTACAGCCATGGCGAGCCGAGGTCGCCCTGCTGCGGCCCGATGTTCCGCGAGCGGGGCGCAACGCCGCCCGCTCCCTGAAGGAGAACGAGGCATGAGCGCAGCCGTTGATTATGTCGTGAAGGACCTTTCGCTGGCCGACTGGGGCCGCAAGGAACTCGACATCGCCGAAACCGAAATGCCCGGCCTGATGAGCTGCCGCGAGGAGTTCGGCACCGACAAGCCGCTCACGGGCGCGCGCATTGCCGGGTCGCTCCACATGACGATCCAGACCGCCGTCCTGATCGAAACGCTGCAGGCGCTGGGCGCGACGGTCCGCTGGGCCTCGTGCAACATCTTCTCGACGCAGGACCACGCCGCCGCCGCGATCGCGGCCGCCGGCACGCCTGTCTTCGCCGTCAAGGGCGAGACGCTGGACGAATATTGGGACTACACCGACCGCCTGTTCCAGTGGCCGGACGGCGAGCCCGCCAACATGATCCTGGACGATGGCGGTGACGCCACGATGTACATTCTGCTCGGCGCGCGCGCCGAAGCGGGCGAGGACGTCCTGTCCAACCCCGGCTCCGAAGAAGAGGAAATCCTCTTCCGCCAGATCCAGAAGCGCCTGTCGCTGTCGCCGGGCTTCTTCAAGCGCCAGCGCGACGCCATCAAGGGCGTGACCGAGGAAACCACCACGGGCGTCAACCGCCTGTACCAGTTGCAGAAGAAGGGCCTCCTCCCCTTCCCCGCGATCAACGTCAATGACAGCGTGACCAAGTCGAAATTCGACAACAAGTACGGCTGCAAGGAATCGCTGGTGGACGGCATCCGCCGCGCCACCGACGTGATGATGGCCGGCAAGGTCGCGGTGGTCTGCGGCTACGGCGATGTGGGCAAGGGCTCGGCCGCCTCGCTGGCGGGTGCCGGCGCGCGCGTCAAGGTGACGGAAGTCGATCCGATCTGCGCGCTTCAGGCGGCGATGGACGGGTTCGAGGTCGTCACGCTGGAGGACGCCGCGCCCACCGCCGACATCGTGATCACCACCACCGGCAACAAGGACGTCGTGACGCTCGACACGATGCGCCTTCTGAAAGACATGGCGATCGTCGGCAATATCGGCCATTTCGACAACGAGATTCAGGTTGCCTCGCTGCGCAACCTGACTTGGACCAACATCAAGCCCCAGGTCGACATGGTCACCTTCCCCGATGGCAAGCGGATGCTGCTTCTGTCGGAAGGCCGCCTTCTGAATCTCGGCAATGCGACGGGCCACCCGTCCTTCGTCATGTCGGCCTCGTTCACGAACCAGACGCTGGCGCAGATCGAGCTCTTCACCAAAAGCGAGAAATACGAGAACAAGGTCTATGTGCTGCCCAAGCACCTGGACGAGAAGGTCGCGCGCCTTCACCTCGGTCGTCTGGGCGTCAAGCTCTCCACCCTGTCGGACGAGCAGGCCGCCTATATCGGCGTGACGCCGCAGGGCCCGTTCAAGCCTGAGCACTACCGGTACTAACGACTCGGGGTCCTCACAAGCAGGGGTCGAATACGTCGGAGGCAACCCCTCCGGCGTATTTTCTTTTTTAACGCCTGTGCCGTTCCTGCGCTTTCTCTGAGGTTATCCACCGTTTAAGTTTTACGAATCGTCGCCCCGTTGGGGAGCGGGGCGTCGGTGACGGGGACAACTGTCTTTTCTCGAAAGGCGGCGGAGAAGGACGGGGGATGACACGACTGAAATCCATGATGAAGGCGGGTTCGGCGACCCGCTTTCTGTCTATGCTCGACACGCGATTCGGCCGGGTGCTGCGCGGCGCGCCCGCGCTGCTTCTGGCGCTCGGCGTCACGAGCGCGCGGGCTGAGGAAGCCTCCGGGGCGATGCGCCCCGAAACGGTGCTCAACCTCGCGCTGATCGGCCTCACCATCGGCGCGGCGATGATCGCCGCCGTCTGGCTGATCCGCCAGCAGGCCGCGACCGCCGAAGAGAACAAGCGCCTGCGCGCCGACCTGTCCGACGCGCTCAACGAGGCGGATCGGCGCGGCACGCTTCTGGCCGATGACAATCAGCGCCTTCTCGTCTTCAGTGGCTCCGGCGCGCCCGATCTCGTGGGCACGCTGCCCAAGCTCTTCGGCGCGCCGCAGGACACGGCCGCCTTTCTCGACTTCGAAGGCTGGATGGCCCCCGAGGAAGCGCGCGAGCTGATCCGCGCCCTGTCGCAACTGCGCAACCGCGCCGAAGCCTTCCGCATGGAAGTGGAGTCGGCCGGCGGCCATGTTCTGGAGATCGCGGGCCGCACGGCCGGCGCGCTGGCCGTGGTGCGCTTCACGCCGCTGTCGGGCCTGCGCGAGGAAATCGCGACGCTGCGCCTCGAACAGAACCGCGCCAATGGCATGATCGAAACCATGCAGGCTCTCTTCGACGCAGCGCCCCTGCCCATGTGGCTGCGCGGCGAGGATGAGCGGCTGGTCTGGGTCAACGACGCCTATGCGCGCGCCGTGGACGCGCCGGGCGTGATTTCCGCTGTGGACGCGCAGACCGAATTCCTGAACGAGCAGGACCGCGCGCAGATCGCCGCCGGCCGCGCGCAGTCGGGCCGTTTCCTGAACCGGCTCAGCGCCGTGGTGGACGCCGACCGACGCAACTTCCTGGTGGTGGACGCGGCCGGCCCCTTCGGCTCGGCGGGCCTTGCCATCGACATTTCCGAGACCGAAAGCGTGCGGCGCGAGCTGCGCGAGACCGTGCGCTCGCATTCAGAAACGCTCGACCATCTGACGACGGCCGTGGCCCGCTTCGACGACAAGACGCAGCTCGCCTATCACAATTCCGCCTTCGCCAAGCTCTTCAATCTCTCGGCGACCTATCTGGACCGCGCGCCCGATCTCGTGTCCATCCTCGACCATCTGCGCTCGGTCGGGGTGTTGCCGGACGACCGGCCGCTGCGCGACGTGAAGGCCGAGATCCAAGCCGCGCACCGCGCCACGCAGCCGACCGACGCGCTCTGGCATCTGACGGACGGGCGCACGCTGCGCGTCTTCACCAGCCCCGAGCCTTCGGGCGGCGCGAGCTGGGTGTTCGAGGACCTGACCGAAAAGCTGCAACTGGAATCGCGCCTCAACACGCTGGTGCGCCTTCAGGGCGAAACGCTCGACTATCTCAGGGAAGGCGTCGCGGTGTTCGGCCAGGATGGCCGCCTGCGCCTGTCCAATCCGATCTTCGCCGAGCTTTGGGGTCTGTCGCAGGAATTTCTGGACGCCAAGCCGCATGTCCGCGCCTTCGCGACCACCGCGACGGTCACGATCCGCCGCCCGGCGGACGGTTCGGAGCCGGAAGCCAGCTGGACCGGCTTCGCCCATGCCGTCACCGCTTTCGACGAAGCCCCGCGCGAGGCGCAATCGGGCGAGTTCGAGCTGTCCGACGGGCGGGTGCAGGCCTATGGCATCGTGCCCCTGCCCAACGGGCAGACCATGCTCACCTTCTCCGACATCACCGATGCACGCCGCGCCGAGCGGATGCTGCGCGAGAAGAACGACGCGTTGGAACATGCCTCGCGCCTCAAGAACGATTTCGTCCAGCACGTGAACTACGAGCTGCGCTCGCCGCTGACCAACATCATCGGCTTTTCCGCGCTCCTGCGCTCGCCCGAGACCGGCCCGCTCAACACGCGTCAGAGCGAATATCTCGACTATATCGGCACCTCGACCACGACACTGCTCACCATCGTCAACGACATTCTGGATCTGGCCACGATCGACGCCGGGATCATGGATCTCGATCTGGGCGACGTGGACATCGCTCATACGGTGGACCACGCGGCCGAGGCCGTGAGCGAGCGGCTGCGCGACAACGACATCCGGCTCGACATCGACATCGCGCAGGCCGGCGCGAGCTTCCGCGCCGATGGGCACCGCGTTACGCAGGTCCTCTTCAACCTTCTGTCCAACGCGGCCAATTTCGCGCCGCAAGGCTCGACCGTGCGCCTCACTGCGCGCCGGCGGGGCGACAATCTCTTCTTCGCCGTCGCCGACGAAGGCCCCGGCATCTCGCCCGCCAATGTCGAGCGCATGTTCGAGCGCTTCGAGACAGATCCGGCCGGTGGCCGGCAGTCGGGCGCGGGGCTCGGCCTTTCCATCGTCAAGAGCTTCGTGGAGCTGCATGGCGGCGACGTGACGATCTCCTCCGGCCCGAAGGGCGGCGCGGTCGTGACCTGCCGCTTCCCGCTGCGCCGGCAGGAGCGGGATCTCGCCGCCGAATGAGCCGGCTGAGTTCCGCTTTCGAACACTCGCTGCCTGACGAGGCGGCCACCGCGCGCCTCGCGGCCGACCTCGCGCTCGTTCTGAAACAAGGCGACGTGGTGGCCCTCTCCGGGGATTTGGGCGCCGGCAAGACGCATTTTGCCCGTGCCGTCATCCGGGCGCTGGCGGGCGACCCCGCGCTGGAGGTGCCCTCGCCGACCTACACGCTGGCGCAGGTCTACGAGACCCGGCCGAAGGTCACGCATTTCGATCTCTATCGCCTCGGCGACGAGAGCGAGCTGGACGAACTCGGCTTCGAAGAGGCCGTGGAAACCGGGCTCGTTCTGGTGGAATGGCCCGAGCGCGCGCCGGACACGCTGGCGAGCGCCAGCCTTCACATCGAACTGACCGACGGCCCGGCGAGCGGGCGGACGGCCCATATCCGCGCGTCGGAAGATGCGGCCAAGCGCATCGCCCGCACGCTGGCGGCGCGGGACTTTCTCGCGCAAGCCGGTTTTGCCGAGGCCGAACGCACGCCGTTTCAGGGGGACGCTTCGGCCCGCCGCTACGAGACGGTGACGGCGGAGGGCGCAGCGCCGATGATCCTCATGGACTCGCCGGCCTTGGTTCTGGGCCCGCCCGTGCGCGATGGCCTGCCCTATGCGCGCATCGCGCACACGGCCGAAACGGTCTTACCTTTCGTCGCCATCGCCCGCGCCTTGAGCGAGGCAGGCCTCGGCGCGCCGGCGATTCTCGACGCCAACCTCGATGCCGGCTTCGTGCTGATGTCCGATCTCGGGCGCGGCATCGTGCTGGATGAAACCAACTGCCCCATCCCGGAGCGCTACGAGGCCACGATGGCCGCGCTGGCGCATTGGCACGCGCACCCGCCGCGCCGCGAGCTGCCGGCGTTGGGCGATGCCGTTCATGTCGTGCCGCCCTTCGATCGAGGCGCGCTGCGCATCGAAGTCAGCCTGCTGCTCGACTGGTACTGGCCGCATCTGCGCGGCCGTCTGCCGGACGAGGCCGAGCGCCAGCGCTTCGAAACTGTCTGGAACGCTCTGTTCGACCGGTTGGAGGATGCCGAGCCCGCCATCGTCCTGCGCGATCTGCAATGGCCGAACCTCGTGTGGCGGCCGGACGAGGCCGGTCTGAAACAGGTCGCGATCCTCGACTTCCAGGACGCGATGATCGGCCCTTCGGCCTATGACGTAGCGTCACTGGCGCAGGACGCGCGGGTCGATATGCCGCTCGAACTGGAACAGCGCCTGCTCGATCACTATATCGGTCTCAGGATAGCCCAGGATGGGATTTTCGATCGCGCGCGTTTCGCGCAAGACTATGCGATCATGAGTGCGCAACGGAGCACGAAGATTCTGGGAATTTTCGTGCGCTTGTTTCGCAGGGACGGCAAGCCGCAATACCTGCGTCACATTCCGCGTATTCAATCCTATCTTCAGCGCAGCCTGATGCATCCGGTTCTCGGCGATCTCGCCGCTCTCTACCGGGACTGGGCTCTTCTCGATGACACAGCCGCCCGAACGCAGGACTTATGACGCTTCAGACCCTCGCCCCGACGCCCCTTCACGCCCGCCCGCCGCGCCGCGCGCCGAAGCCCAGGACGGCGATGATCCTGGCGGCCGGTCTCGGCAAGCGGCTGCGCCCGATCACCTCGATGATCCCCAAGCCTCTGGTCGAGATCAACGGCAAGGCGCTGATCGATTATGGCCTGGACGCGTTGGCGCGCAACGGCGTGGAGCGGGTGGTGGTCAACGTCCACTACATGGCCGACCTTCTGCGGGCGCATCTGCGCAAGCGGCGCGATATGGAAGTGATCATCTCCGACGAGAGCGACAGGCTGCTCGAATCGGGCGGCGGCATCGTGCGCGCCCTGCCGCATCTGGGCTCCGATCCCTTCTATCTCATCAATTCCGATACGTTCTGGATCGACGGCTACCGCGACAATCTCGACCTTCTGGCCGATCTCTGGAACCCGGCGGAAGCCGACATGCTGCTGCTCATCGCCGAGATGCGGCAGGCGACGGGCTATGACGGACGGGGCGACTTCACCATGGACCGCGAAGGCCGGCTGCAGCGCGTCGCCGAGCGGGACATGAGCCCCTTCATCTATGCCGGGGCCGGCATCCTGAAGCCCGATATCTTCAAGGGCCTGCCCGAGGAAAGCTTCTCGCTCAACCGCGTCTTCGACACGGCGATCGAGAACGGGCGCCTGTTCGGCGGGCGGCTGGACGGGCTCTGGCTCACCGTCGGCACGCCGCAGGCGATCCACGACGCGGAAGCCGCCTTCGCCGCCAGCGCCACGCGCGTTCAGAACGCCTGACGCCGGCCCCAGCGGGGCGGCCAGCCAAAGCATGAGAACGCGAAGCCGGCGGCTCGAACCCCGCCGGCTCCACTTGTGGCCGCGCACCGTGGACGCTCCTCAGCGCCCTTGCGATAGGCGGTGGGGGATTGCGGCGTGCCGGAGCTTGGTCTTCACCGGCCATGTCGGCTAGACTTAAGGCCATGCGCCCCAACGTCTTTTCCATTTCGCCCGGTCTGCCCTTCCTGCCGACGCTGGCGGACGGCATCCTGTCCGGCCGCTTTCTGCCCGGCCTGAGCTTCGCCGACGATCCGCTGGCTCTGGCGGAACTGACGATTCTCGTGCCGACGCGCCGCGCGGTGCGCTCGCTCGGCGAGGAATTCGCCAAGCGCCTGGGCGGCGCGGCGGCCATCCTGCCGCGCATTCGCCCCTTGGGCGATGCCGACGACCCGAGCGCCCTGTTCGAGGAAGGACCGGGGGCCGAACTCATCGCGGAGATGAACGCGCTGGAGCGCCGGCTGCTTCTCGGCCGGCTCGTGCGCATCTGGAAGGAAAGCCTCAACCGCGCGTCGCTGCGGCTCTTGGCGGGCGAAGAGCTGATCCTGCCCGCTTCCAGCGCCGACGCGCTCTATCTCGCGCAAGACCTCTGCGCCTTTCTGGACGAAGCCGTGAACGAGGAAGCGGGCCTCGGCCAACTGGCCCAGCTCGCGCCCGACCGGCTGGCCGAATGGTGGCAGCTGACGCTGACCTTTCTCCAGATCCTGACCGAGCAATGGCCGGCGATTCTGGAAGAGCGCGGAATGCAGGACCGCGCCGCCGCGCGCGTGCGCTGGTTCGACGCGGAGGCCGAGCGCCTGCGCCGGGCGCAGCCGAAAGCGCCGATCATCGTCGCGGGCACCACCGCCACCGCCCCCTCCACCGTGCGCTATCTCCAGGCCGTCGCCAATCTGCCGAACGGCGCGCTGATCCTGCCGGGGTTGGATTGCCATCTCGACGAGGAGAGCTTTCAGGCGATCGACGCCAAGCGCTCCATCGCCGCGCCGGGCCACCCGCAGCATGTCATGCGCCGGATTCTCGGTGGGCTCCTGATCGGTCGCGATCTCGTCCACTCCCTCGCCCCGGACGAAGGCGACCCGCTTCTGGCTCGCGAGCGCTTCATGTCCGATGCCCTGCGCCCGGCCGAGACCACCGACCTCTGGGCCGAGCAGGCCAGGAAGCATGGGCGGGAGGCGCTGGATGGGCTGGAACTGATCGAGGCGACCGACGAGCGCGAGGAGGCGCTCGCCATTGCGGTCGCCATTCGCGACGCGCTGTCGGACCCGGAGGCGACCGTCGCGCTGACGACGCCCGACCGCAACTTGGCGCGCCGCGTCGAGGCCGAGTTGGAACGGTTCGGGGTGCAGGCCAATGATTCCGCCGGCCGCCCGCTCTGGGCGACGCCGCCCGGCACGTTCACGCAGCTGGCTCTCGCCGCCGCCCTGGAGCCCGGCGATCCCGTCGCGCTTCTCTCGCTTCTGAAGCACCCGTTCCTGCGCCTCGGCCTGCCGGCCGCCGACGCGCGAGACGCCGCGCGCGTGGTGGAGCTCATCGCCCTGCGCGGCGGCACGGGCACGGCCGATGGCGCGACCTTGGCGAGCCTCTTTCAGCGCCGGCGAGCGGAGGCGGAAGCGCCCGGCTCGCGCGCGCCCCGCCCCGTGCGCCTCCTGTCCGACGAGGATCGCGACAAGGCGGGCAAGCTCTGCGAGGCGCTGGAACAGGCGCTGAAGCCCTTGGCGGGCCTGCGCAACGATGGCGAGGGCGAGATCGCGGATTATGCCGTTGGCCTGACGCGGGTTCTGGAAGCCCTGGGCCGGGACGAAAACGGCAACCCAACCAATCTTTACGCTGAGGAAGCCGGCATCGCGCTGCGCGATTTTCTGCGCTCGCTGGTCTCCGCGCCCGACACCGGCTTTGCCTTCCACCCGGAAGAGTTGCCCGATGTCGTGCGCGCCCTGATGAACGACGTGACCGTGCAGCCGCGCGGCGGCTTGTCGCAGCGGGTCTTCGTCTGGGGCGCTCTGGAAGCACGCCTGCAGAACGTGGACGTGATGATCCTGGGCGGCCTGAACGAGGGCGTCTGGCCCCGCGCGGCGCGCTCCGACGCCTTTCTCTCGCGCGTCATGCGCACCGAAATCGCGCTCGATCCGCCCGAGCGGCGTATCGGCCTGGCCGCGCATGATCTCTGGATGGCGCTCGGCAACCGGCGGGTCATCATGGCGCGCGCCCATCGCTCCGGCGGCTCGCCCGCCATCCGCTCGCGCTGGCTCCAGCGCATCCTGACGCTCGCCGGCAAGACGGGCGAGGCCGAGCTTCTGGAGCGCGGGCGCGTCTATCTCGACCATGCCCGTCAGTTGGACGCAGTAGACCAACAGCCGCCCGCGCGCCGGCCCGAGCCCTGCCCGCCGCTGGAGGTGCGCCCGCGCCGCGCCTCCGTCACCGAGGTCGAGACCTGGGTGCGCGATCCCTATGCGATCTATGCCCGCCGCATTCTCAGGCTCGACCCGCTGCCCGAGATGCTGCGCGCGCCGGGCGCGCCCGAGCGCGGCAATCTCTACCACGCCATTCTGCATCGCTTCGTCGCCGAAGGCGTCGACCCCGCAGCGGAAGACGCCGAGGCGAAGCTTCTCGCCATCGCGCGCGAGGAGTTCGAGCGAGAAAAGCTGCCGGCCGAAATCGAAGCCATCTGGTGGCCGCGCATGGAAACGCTGGCGCGCAACATGATCGAATGGGAGCGCGAACGCGCGCCCGGCATCGCGGAAAGCTTCACCGAAATTCGCGGCGAGGTCGCCTTTCCCGATCTGGATTTCACCCTCACCGGCTATGCCGACCGCATCGACCGCCTGAGCGACGGGCGCATCGAGATCGTGGACTACAAGACCGGCACGCATCCATCGGTCAAACAGGCGCGCACGCTGCTCGCCCCACAACTGCCGCTGGAAGCGGCCATGGCGCGGCTCGGCGGGTTCGAGGCGCTGGGGCCGGTCTCCTCCGTCGCCGATCTTCTCTATGTGCGCCTGCGCGAGCGCGAGTTCTACGACGAGCGCCTCGCCCATGGCGGCGGGCGCACGGGCGAGCCGCAATCGGGCGACGATCTCGCCACCGCCGCGCTCGCCAGCTTCCGCCGGCTCGTCGCGGCCTATCGCGCCGCTGACAAGACCTATCCCTCGCGCACGCGGCCGTTTCTTGCGGGGGACACGTCCGGTCCCTACGACCATCTGGCGCGGGCGCGGGAATGGTCGGTCGCCGGCCCGGCCGAGGAAGGAGAGGCGCTATGAACGTCCTGACGCCCAAGCTCAACGCGGCGGCGGACCCGCAGCGCATCGCCTCCGACCCCGCGCTTTCCGTTTTCGTGGCGGCCAATGCCGGCTCGGGCAAGACGCATGTTCTGACCGAGCGTGTGGTGCGCCTGCTCCTGTCGGGCGCCGAGCCCTCGCGCATCCTGTGCCTGACCTACACCAAGGCCGCCGCCGCCGAGATGCAGACGCGCGTCTTCTCGCGCCTCGCGGCCTGGACCACGATGGAGGAAGCCGCGCTCGGCCGCGCGCTGGAGGCTCTGGAGCAGAAGCGCCCCTCGCGCGAGCGCATCGCGCGGGCACGCCGGCTTTTCGCCTGCGCGCTGGAAACGCCGGGCGGGTTGAAGATCCAGACCATCCACGCCTTCTGCGAGGCGATCCTCCATCAATTCCCGATTGAGGCCAATATTCCCGGCCATTTCGAGGTGATGGACGAGACGGAAAGCGCGCTGCTTCTGGGCGAAGCGCGGCGCATGTTCGTCGCCGGCTCGACCGACGAGCCAGATGATCCCGAGCGCGCCGAGTTGACCCTCGCCTTTGCCGACGCGCTGACGCTGGCGGGCGAATGGGGGCTCGACGCGCTGCTCGGCGAAATCGTTGCCAAGCGTGACCGCATCCGCCGCCATCTCGCCTCCACCGGGGGCGTGGAAGGCGCGGTGCCGCGCCTGCGCGAGGCGCTAGGCTTGAGGGAGGATGACGACGAGGACACGATCCTCGCCGGAGCCATCGACCCGCCGGGCTTCGAGGAGAGCTTTCGCGAAGCGCTGGCGGAAGCCGCCGCCCGCTCGGTCAAGGCGACCGACGCCAAGCTTGTGGACAAGCTCGGCGCTTTCGAAGCGGCCGAGACCCCGGCGCGCCGCTTCGAGGCGCTGCGCGAGATCGTGCAGAAGAAGGATGGCGGACGCTACAAGCCGTCCTCCGTCGCGACCAAGGCCGTGGCCGACGCCTTCCCGGATTTCGCCGACCGGCTGGAGGAAGCCGCCGACTTCATGGACGCCGCCTGCGAGCGGCTGGCGACGCTACGCCTGTTCCGCGCCAGCCGCGCCGCGCTCACCATCGCCGAAAAGCTGGAGGGCGATTATCAGGCGCTCAAGCGCAAGCGCGGGCGGCTCGACTTCGAAGACCTGATCGTGCGCACGGCCGATCTTCTCCTGCGCTCGGAGGCGTCGAGCTGGGTCCATTTCAAGCTGGATCAGGGCATCGACCATGTTCTGGTGGACGAGGCGCAGGACACGAGCCCGCGCCAGTGGGAGGTTGTGCGGCAACTGGTGGAGGAGTTCTTCGCCGGCGGCACGGCCCGCAAGATGCCGCGCACCATCTTCGCCGTGGGCGACGAGAAACAGTCGATCTACTCCTTCCAGGGCGCCTCGCCCGCCATGTTCACCAATGAGCGGCTGAACCTCCAGCGCCTCGCGGAAGCCGCAGGCCTGCCCTTCGAGCGGGTCGAACTACATCGCTCCTTCCGCTCGGTGGCCGATGTTCTCAACGCGGTGGATCAGGTCTTCGCCGAGCCGGAGGACCGGCGCGGCCTCACCTTCGGCGGCGAGCCGCCGGTGCATGTCTCGGCGCGTGGGGCCGAGCCGGGCCTGATCGAGGTCTGGCCGGCGCTCGTCCCTTCAGCCAGGTCTGAATCCGACGACTGGCTCGACCCGATCGACCACGAGCCGGAAGCCTCCCCGGCCAACCGGCTGGCGCGGCGCATTGCTGAGACGATCAAGGGCTGGATCGGCGAGCCGATCAGCGTGAAGGGCGAGCGGCGCGCGCTGGGCGCGGGCGACGTGCTCGTTCTCGTGCGCAAGCGCTCGGGCTTCGTGGGGGCCATGGGCGCGGCGCTGCGTGAAGCCGGCATTCCCGTCGCGGGCGCGGACCGGCTCGTCATCACGCAGCATATCGCCGTGTCCGACCTCATCGCGCTCGGCCGCACCGTGTCCAACGCCGAGGACGAACTCTCGCTCGCCGCCGTGCTCAAGAGCCCGCTTTTCGGCTTTTCCGACGACGACCTGATGGCGCTCGCCCTATCGCGCCGCAACGAGGGCCGGCCCGAGCCGCTCTACCTCGCGCTGCGTCTCTTGACCTTCCGCGACGCGGGCAAGCGCCTGCCCGATTTCGTGAAGGGCCCGGCGCGCGAGGCGCTGCTGGTGAAGGCGAGCGCGGCGTTCAAGCGGCTGGAGGAACTTCGCCGGCGCGCGGGCTTCGAGTCGGTCTTCACCTTCTTTGCCCGCATTTTGGGGCCGGAGGGCGGACGCGCCCAGCTTGTCGCCCGGCTGGGGCGCGACGCGGGCGATGTGGTGGACGCGTTTCTCGATCTGGCGCTCGCCGAGGAATCGGCCGGGCGCGGCGGGCTCGACGCCTTTCTGGCCGACCTCGAAGCCTCGCCGCCCGAGATCAAGCGCGAGATGGAAGGCGGGCGCGGCGAGGTGCGGATCATGACGACCCACGCCTCCAAGGGGCTGGAAGCGCCCGTCGTGTTTCTGGTCGATCCCGGCTCCGCGCCCTTCAGCCACAGCCATGGGGCGAAGCTCCTGGAATGGGGCGATATGCCGGGCCTCGCGCCCGACCAGCCGCCCGGTTTCCTCTGGTGCCCAGAATCGGCCCTGCGCAACGACGTGGTGCGCGCGTTGCAAGAGCGCGAGCGCGCTCTCGCGGAGGACGAATATCGACGGCTTCTTTATGTCGGCATGACACGCGCGGCCGACCGGCTCGTGGTGTGCGGCCTGTCGGGCACGCGCGGGCCGGACGCCGCCTCCTGGCTGCAACGGGTGGAAAGCGCCCTCGCCCCCCATGCGCGCGAGATCAAGGACACGGAGACGGGCGAGCGCCTCGCCTTGCGCTTGGGTGCCGACCCCGCGCGGGACCGGCTGGCCGCGGCCGCTCTTGCCCCTCAGGCCGCTCCCTCGCGCGAGCTGGACCTGTCACCGCTGCCCGAAGAGCCGCCCCCGCCGCGCCCGCTCGCTCCGTCCACGGCCGGCGGCGCGCATCGCATCGAAACGCTGGAGGAGCTCGACATCCAGCCGCGCGAGCCGGACGAGGCGCTGACGCCGGATGCGCTTTCGCCGGTTCTGGGCGGCGGACGGGAGCCGGGCGTCGCCATCCGGCGCGGCACGCTGGTCCACAAGCTCCTGCAAATCCTGCCCGACATCGCGCCGGAGGATCGAGAAGAACGTGCGCGCCTCTTCCTCGACGTCGCCGGTGCGTTCCTGACGGAGGAGGATCGCGAAGCCGTGCTGCAGCGCGCCTGCGGTCTTCTGAAAGATCCGCGATTCTCCCCCTATTTCGCGGAAGGCAGCCGCGCCGAGGTCTCCGTTTCGGGCCGGCTGGAACTCGGTGGCCATTCCTATGTCGTGAACGGTTCGATCGACCGGCTCCGCGTCGAGGGCGGGATCGTGCGCATTCTCGATTACAAGACGAACAGAGTGTTCACCGAAACGCCAGAGGACGTGCCGCCGCCCTATGTCCTGCAGCTCGCGCTCTACCGCGAACTCCTGAAGCCGCTCTATCCCAAGGCCGAGATACGGGCGGCTCTGCTCTATACCGAGGGGCCGGTGCTGGTGGAGATCGGGGCCAAGGCCATGGACCGCGCCATCGCCGCGCGGGCCCGTCAGGCTGCGGGTGCGAAGGGCTCGGCTTGAAGAGGCCCCTCCGGCCATCTACCTATGGACGACAGAACGGGAGCGTCTCACGTGAGTCGCTTCCATTCCCCTTCCCCTCGCCGGGCTTGAGCCCGGCCTTCACCGGAGCCTGACCATGGCCACCAAGAAGACCGACAACAGCAGCTTCCAGTCCGACGTTCTGCAGAACGCCAAGCCCGTCGTGGTGGACTTCTGGGCTGAGTGGTGCGGCCCCTGCAAGATGATCGCCCCGGCGCTCGAGGAAATCTCGGAAGAGATGGGCGCGGTCGACATCGTGAAGGTGAATATCGACGAGAACCCGGACCTCGCCGCGCAGTTCGGCGTGCGCTCGATCCCGACGCTGATGCTGTTCAAGAATGGCGAGCAGGCCTCGGTTCAGGTCGGCGCGGCCCCCAAGTCCAAGCTCGTCGCCTGGATCAATTCCAACGTCGCGGCCTGATTCACTCGGCCCGAAACGTCAAAAGCCCGCGCGGTGCGCGGGCTTTTTTATGAGCGAGCCACACGATCAGCGCGGTGCGAGACCGCTTTCGCGCAGGACATCGCCCGCCAGATAGAGCGAGCCGCAGACGAGAAAGCGCGGCGCGGGGCTCGACTGCCAGCCCGTGGACACCAGTCGGATCGCCTCTTCCACGCTGTCGCAGGGCTCGGCCTCCAGCCCCGCGTCGATCGCGGCATCGGCCAGCTCTTCCGCCGAAAGTCCGCTGTCGGACGAGCGGATCGGCACGGTGAAGACATGGCGCGCCATGCCGGCGAAGGCTTCGAAGAAGCCGACCGGCTCCTTGGTGTTCAGCATTCCCGCGATCAGGAACAGCGGGCGCTGCGTTCGGTCTTCCAGATCGGCCAGAGCTTCTGCCACGACGAGGCCGGCGCCGGGATTGTGCCCGCCATCCAGCCAAAGTTCGGAGCCGGGAACGCAAAGATCGAAGAGCCGGCCCGACGTGATGCGCTGGAGACGCCCCGGCCATTCGACGCGCGTCAGCCCCGCTTCGATCGCGGCCTGCGACGGATCGAAGCCGCCCGCGCGCAGTGCCGCGATGGCGGTCGCCGCATTGCCGAGCTGGTGGCGGCCGGGCAGGCGCGGCATCGGCAGGTCCATCAGCCCGCGTTCGTCCTGATAGACGAGGCGGCCATGCTCCTCGAACGCGATGAAATCCTGCCCGTAAACTCGGACACGCGCGCCGGTCCGCTCCGCCTCGCGGCACAGAACGCTCAGCGCCCCTTCGCTGGTCTGCGGGCCGATGACGACGGGCACGCCGCGCTTGAAGATGCCGGCCTTCTCGCCCGCGATCTTCTCGACCGTATCCCCGAGGAAAGCCTGATGATCCAGCGAGATCGCGGTGACGACACTGACCGCCGCCGTCTCGATCACGTTGGTGGCGTCGAAGCGCCCGCCCAGCCCGACCTCCAGAACGGTTGCATCGGCCGGGTGTTCGGCAAAGAGCACGAAGGCGACCGCCGTCAGAAGCTCGAACACGGTGATGGGCCGGCCCGCGTTGACGCTGGCGACGCGGCGGATCGTCTCCGCCAGTTCCTCGTCCGACACGAGTTCGCCGCGCCCGCTGGAGCGACCCAGCCGGTAGCGCTCGCGCCAATCCACCAGATGCGGCGAGGTGTGGACATGCACCGCACGGCCCGCCGCCTCCAGAATGGCGCGGGAAAAGGCTGAGGTGGAGCCCTTTCCATTGGTGCCCGCGACATGGATCGTCGGCGGCAGGCGAAGCTGCGGAGTGCCGAGATCGGCCAGGAGGCGCAGAATCCGATCGAGCTTCAGGTCGAAGCCCTTGGGATGCAGTTCGAGAAGCTTGCCGATTTCCTGATCGGCAAGGCTTGGAACGGATGTCACGGGCGCTCCGGGTGTCAGGCGGCGTCGGCTTCGGCCGGAACCGAGTCGTCGTTTTCGGGCGGCGGTGGCAAAAGCGCGACCGGCGTCTTGGTCAGAACTTTCAGAAGGCGCGCGATCGTGCCTTTCAGCTCATGGCGATGGACCACCATGTCCACCATGCCATGCTCCATCAGATATTCGGAGCGCTGGAAGCCTTCGGGCAGCTTTTCGCGGATCGTCTGCTCGATGACGCGCGCGCCGGCAAAGCCGATCACCGCGCCGGGCTCGGCGATGTGAACATCGCCCAGCATGGCGTAGGAGGCCGTCACGCCGCCCGTGGTCGGATTGGTGAGAACGACGATATAGGGAAGGCCGGCATCCTTCACCATGTCGACCGCGACCGTCGTGCGCGGCAGCTGCATGAGGGACAGGATGCCTTCCTGCATCCGCGCGCCGCCCGAGCCCGCGAAGAGAACCAGCGGACGCTTGCGATCCACCGCCGTTTCGGCCGCCGTGACGATGGCCTCGCCCGCCGCCATGCCAAGCGAGCCACCCATGAAGGCGAAGTCCTGAACGGCGGCGACGATCGGCAGCGTCTCGATCTCGCCGGCCGCCACCAGCACGGAATCCTCAAGACCCGTCTTGGTCTTGTATTCCTTCAAACGGTCCGTGTAGCGCTTGGAATCGCGGAACTTCAGCGGGTCCAGCGGCACCTTTTCCAGCGCGATCTCCTCGAAGACGCCGCCGTCGAAGAAATGGGTCAGGCGATCGCGCGCCCCGATCTTCATATGAACGTCGGACGATGGGATGACGAACTGGTTGGCTTCCAGATCCTTGTGAAAGACCATCTCGCCCGTTTCCGGGCACTTGATCCACAGGTTCTCCGGCAGTTCGCGCGAGGGCTGGCCGAGAAGGCTGGTCAGCTTGGGGCGAACGTAATTGGTGATCCAGTTCATCGGGGCGATCCCTCGGAAATGCGTGTCGCCCGCAGCGGGCGCGAAAGGGTGAGATGGCGTGCCGCTCAGGCCGCCGCAAGCTTCAGATCGGCAAGGCCGCCGGCCAGCTCGCGCACGAGCCCGCAGACCGCATCGACCACGGCCTGCGTGCCGCCCTCGGCCGCGCCTTCCATGGCCGCGACGAGCGCCGAGCCGACGACGACGCCGTCCGCATGGCGGCCGATGGCGCGGGCCTGCTCGGCCGTGCGCACGCCGAAGCCGACGCAGACGGGCAGCGAGGTCTGGCCCTTGATGCGCTGAACGGCGGCCGACACGGCCGACGCGTCGGGCGCGGCGGAGCCGGTGATGCCGTTGATCGACACGTAGTAGACGAAGCCCGACGTGTTCTTGAGAACCGCCGGCAGGCGCTTCTCGTCGGTCGTGGGCGTCGCGAGACGCACGAAGTTCAGCCCGCCCTCCACGGCCGGCAGGCACAGCTCGTCGTCCATCTCGGGCGGCAGATCGACCACGATCAGCCCATCGACGCCCGCCGCCTTGGCATCGGCCACGAAGCGATCGACGCCGTATATATAGACCGGGTTAAAATAGCCCATGAGAATGATGGGCGTGCGATCGTCGATCTCCCGGAAGCTTCGCACCGTCTCCAGCGTGCGGCCCAGCGTCTCGCCGGCGTTCAGCGCGCGCAGGCCGGCGCGCTGGATCGCCGGGCCATCCGCCATCGGGTCGGAAAAGGGCATGCCGAGTTCGATCAGATCGGCACCCGCGCCCGGCAGGCCCTTGAGCACTTCGAGCGTCGTCGCCCCGTCCGGGTCGCCCGCCATGATGAAGGTCACAAGCGCGGGCCGCCCTTCGGCCTTGAGATCGGCAAAGCGCGTTTCGATGCGTGTCGTCATGGGAAAGCCTCGCGCCCGGTTCGTCATCCAGAGTTCGTCAAGAGGATGCGATACAGGCGTCCGCGATCCATCTCAAGGTGGCCTCGTCCGCCAGCATAGGCGTTCCCAGGATCGCAGGCGTCTCATAGGGGTGCAGATCGCGGATCGCGGCGGCCACGCTCTCGAAAAGATCGGCCCGCGTTTTCAGGACAAGCGGCACTTCGGCCGCCCGCTCGATCGTCCCGTTCCACCAGTAGCGGCTTTCGATCGGCGCGCCGATCTGGCAGCAGGCCACCAGATGCCGGCCTAGGAGTGCATCGGCGATCTCGCGCGCCGTCGCCTCGTCCGGGCAGGTCACGTCGATCGAGATCGCATGCATGGCTTGTCCTTAGATCTCCAGCCCCATGGACTTGGCGATCGTGTGGACATCCTTGTCGCCGCGCCCGGAGAGGCAAAGGACGATGGACTGGTCCGGGCGCATGGTGGGCGCGATCTTGGCGACATGGGCGAGGCCATGAGCCGATTCCAGCGCCGGGATGATGCCTTCCATGCGGGTGCAGAGATGGAAGGCGTCCACCGCTTCCGTGTCCGTCACCGGCACATAGGAGACGCGGCCGGTGTCGCGCAGCCAAGCGTGCTCGGGACCGACGCCGGGATAATCGAGGCCGGCGGAGATGGAATGGCCTTCCAGAATCTGACCGCTTTCGTCCTGAAGGAGATAGGTGCGGTTGCCGTGGAGCACGCCGGGCCGGCCGCCGCTCATGGAGGCGGCATGGCCGTTTGGCACGTCGATCCCATGACCGCCCGCTTCCGCGCCGTAGATCGCGACGGAAGGATCGTCCAGGAAGGCGCGGAACATGCCGATGGCGTTGGACCCGCCGCCGACGCAGGCGACCACGGCGTCCGGTAGCGCGCCGGTCTCATCCAGCATCTGCTGGCGCGTTTCGTCGCCGATGATCTGCTGGAAGTCGCGCACCATGGCGGGATAGGGATGCGGGCCGGCGGCGGTGCCGATCAGGTAATAGGTGTCCTCGACATTGGTCACCCAGTCGCGCAGCGCCTCGTTCATGGCGTCCTTCAGCGTGCCCGCGCCCGCCGTCACCGCGCGCACCTCGGCGCCGAGCAGCTTCATGCGGAAGACATTGGGCTTCTGGCGCTCGACATCCGTCGCGCCCATGAAGACGACGCACGGCATGCCGAAGCGCGCGCAGACGGTGGCGGTGGCAACACCATGCTGGCCGGCGCCGGTTTCGGCGATGATGCGCGTCTTGCCCATGCGGCGGGCGAGCAGGATCTGGCCGAGGCAGTTGTTGATCTTGTGCGAGCCGGTGTGGTTCAGCTCCTCGCGCTTGAAGTAGACGCGCGCGCCGCCGAAATGCTCCGTCAGCCGCTCGGCGAAATAGAGCGGGCTCGGGCGGCCGGTATAATGGGTTTGGAGATCGGCGAGTTGCGAGAGAAAGCTCTCGTCGGTCTTGGCCGCCTTGTAGGCCGCCTCCAGGTCCAGAATGATGGGCATCAGCGTTTCGGCAACGAAACGACCGCCGAACAGGCCGAAACGGCCATCATCGTCCGGGCCGAGCTTGAAGGAATTGGGGGTCGGGATCTCGGTCATGCGAAGCGTCGCTCAAGGCTGGAGGAAGCATCAGACGCGCCAGCCAGCGCAGCGGCGTCGAGCGCGTCGAAGAAACGGTGGATCAGGCCGGCATCCTTGCGACCCGGGGCGGATTCCAGGCCCGAGGAGGCGTCGAGCCCCTGCGGGCGAACGCGGCGCACGGCCTCGGCCACGTTGGACGGGTTGATGCCGCCCGACAGAAGGAACTGACGGTCCTCGCCGAGCGCGTCGAGCAGGCTCCAGTCGAAGGACACGCCGTTGCCGCCCGGCAAGACCGAGCCCTTGGGGCGCTTGGCATCCAGCAGGATGCGGTCGGCGACGGGACGAAACCGGGCGACGGCCTCCAGATCCTGCGGCACCGAAACGGAAATCGCCTTCATCACCGGCAGGCCGGTCAGCGCCGCGATCTCGGCGACGCGCGCGGGAGACTCGGAGCCGTGAAGCTGCAACGTGTCGGGCCGGATGCGCTCGGCGATGCGGGCCAGCGTCTCGTTGTCCGCATCGACGGTGACGACGGTCACGGCCGCGCGGCCCAGTGCATGGGCGCGCAGTCGGACCATCGCGTCCATCTCCAGATGGCGCGGGCTCGGGGCGAAGTGAATAAAGCCGATTTCCTTGCCGCCGCGCTCCAGCACGGTGTCGATATCGGCTTCGGTCTTCAGTCCGCAGATCTTGATATGCGGTCGTGTCACGCGTTCATCCCGGTTCGGCCGATCGAAGCGGCCCGTGAGGCTCAAGCTCGTGTAAAGACAGTCTTATCGCCTCGGAATACGGCGAGTGTAAAGCGCGGCGCCGGTTTGCCAATGCATTTGCGACGATCAGCCCGCCGAAAAACGAACCGCATGGAGGCCGGAGCCCTCCGTGCGCAGCCAGGCCCGCCCCGCATCCATGCCCGGGCAAAGCTCGCGGCAGAGCGACCAGAAGCCGGGGCCATGATTCATCTCCCGGAGATGCGCCATTTCATGGGCGACGAGATAGTCCAGCACGAAGGGCGGGGCCATAACGATGCGCCAGGAAAAGGACAGGCGCTGGTCGGCCGTGCAGGAACCCCAACGGCTCGTCGTGTCTTTCAGCGAAATGGAGCGCGGGCGAAGGCCGAGTTGCGCGCTATGGCGCTCCACCGCCGCCTCCAGATCGCGCCGGGCTTCGCGCTTCAGGGCGTCGGCGACGCGCCGCGCCGTATGGGCCGGCTCGCCGCCGACATGAAGACGCCAGTCGCCGCCCTCGCGCGGCGGCGGATCGAGCCGCGTCAGCCGCCGTGCGGGATCGTGCACCACCAGAAGCGCCCCGCCCCGGAAGGGCAGGCGCGCGCCATCGCAGACCAGTTGGGGTGCGGGGCCGAGCCGCTCTTCCACCCAGCCGCGATGGCGTTCCAGAAAGTCGAGAACGGTGGCGCGCGCCGTGCGGCGCGGGACGGTGAGCCGGACCCCGCCCCCGCCCGGCGTCATGCGCATGGTGATGCGACGCGCGGTCGGATGCTCGCGCACCTCCAGGGGAACGCGCCGCTCGGCCACGAGCAATTCCTCCGGCAAGGCGGGTTTCCGGGCCTTCGGGAGAATGGATTTCAGAAAACGCGACATCCCGTCTCTTCGGCCGCAAGGCTCCGTTCCGACACAAGAAACGATACGCCAATCCGGCGCATTCGGACCTTCTTCTAGCGCCTTGCGACACAGGCTGGAAGGCATACGAAAAAGCCGCCGGACGAACCGGCGGCTTTCGATGTCTGCGACGAGCCAGGCAGATCAGTTGCGAACGATATCGGCATCCACCGCGCCGGCACGGCGGCCGCGCTGGCTCATGAAGCGATCGAACTCCTCTCGGTCCTTGGCGCGGCGCAGTTCGCGCGCATAGGACTCGAACTCGGCGCTGGCATTGTCGAGCCGGCGGCGCTCTTCGTCGAGGCGCTTCAGCTCGGTGTCGCGCCATTCGTCGAAAGCGAGATTGCCGGTCGCGCCGGCCTGGAACGGCATCCGGGCGCCCGAACGGCGAAACCCGTCCACGACCTTATCGGTCGCGCGGTTCACGTCGAAGCGGAAGGCCTCCAGCCGGTCGCCCCACAGGATATAGGCGAGAACGGCAAGGCCGAGCGGCCAATAGGCCATGAAGCCCAGAACCATCAGCGCGATCGTGGCAGGGGTCCAGGCGGGGCGGATCAAGGCGTGAGATTTCATGTCGTGGTGTCCATCAACCGAAAGCCCATGGGTAGCGGGCAGCGATCCCATAGATCGAGATGGTGGCGAAGCGGGGGCGATTCAACGCCGCCCCCGTTTTCCCTCACGACTTCCGCTTGACCTTGCGTAGTGCCTTCATCAGGCCCGACGCGCCCTTGGCGGGGCTCGCCGCCTCGTCCACCCCGTGAGGCAAGTCGAGTTCGGCGGCGCGATGCTCGGCCTCCATGGCCGCTTCCTCGATCGGATCGGCCGGAGGGGCGAGCGTCAGTTCGGCCATGGGCGCGGGCGCCGCGCCCGCAGGGTCGGGCACCTCGTCTTTCGAGCCGCTGGCGTCCGTGGATGCGGGGGAAGGCTGGGCGGCGCGGCGCTCACGCGCCTGGAGCCCGTGCGTCAGAGCGAAGTCGATGATGCGCGGGGCGATCTCGGCGCGGAAGCGCGAGCCGTTGAAGACGCCGTAATGGCCGACCTTGGGCTGGAGATAATGGACGCGCATGTCGTCTGGGATGGAGGAGCAGAGGGTCTGCGCCGCGCGGGTCTGGCCGACGCCGGAAATATCGTCGTTCTCGCCCTCGACCGTCAGAAGGGCGGTGTGGCGGATCTTGCTCATGTCGAGCCGAAGGCCCCGATGGGTGATCTCGCCGCGCGGCAGCGAATGGTTGATGAAGACCTCTTCCACCGTCTGGAGATAGAACTCGGCGGTCAGGTCCATCACGGCATTGTATTCGTCGTAGAAGATACGATGCTTCTCGGCGGAATCGCCGTCGTTCTTCACCAGATGCCAGAAGAAGTCCTTATGGGCGATCAGGTGCCGGTCGAGATTCATCGACATGAAGCCGGTGAGTTGCAGAAAACCGGGATAGACATCGCGCATGAAGCCGGGATGGGGAAAAGGCACCTTCATCACGGCATTGTCGCGGAACCAGTCGATGCCCTTGGATTCGGCCAGACGGTTCACCCCGGTCGGGTTGACGCGGGTGTCGATCGGCCCGCCCATCAGGGTCATCGAGGCGGGGGCGGCGGGGTCCTCGTCATGCGCCATGCGCGCGGCGGCCATCATGACGGGCACGGCCGGCTGGCAGACGCCGATCACATGCGTGTCCGGCCCGAGGAAATGCAGCATCTCGATGATGTAATCGACGTAATCGTCGAGGTCGAACCGGCCCTCCGTCAGCGGCACGAGGCGCGCGTCGATCCAGTCCGTGATGTAGACTTCGGCATAGGGCAGGAGCGCCTCCACCGTGCCGCGCAGAAGCGTGGCATAATGGCCCGACATGGGTGCGACGATCAGGAAGCGCGGATTCGCCGGGCGCTCCTTGGGCAGGGCGCGCTCGAAATGCACCAGTCGCGCGAAGGGCTTGGTCATCACCGTGCGGTCCACCACCGGCACCCGGAGCCCGCCCACCAGCGTGTCGTGGATCTGCCATTCCGGCTTGCTGTAAACGCGGGTGGTGCGCTCGAACAGCTCCGCCATGGCGGCGACCGTGCGCCCCATTTCCGTCCCGGCCAGCGGGTTCATGGGGTTCTGGTAGAAGGTGCGGGTCGCGTCCGCCATCGCTCGAAAGGGAGCGAGAACGGCATGGTTCCATTCATAGAGCTCGTACAAGCGTCTCACTCCTTGTCCGGGCCGGGTCGATCCCCGGTCTCGGCACCACTATAGCAGTCAAATGCAATCTTTTCCTTGCGCCCTCGTTCCCGGCCCTTTCATGGCGAGCGCAACTCCGGCGCTGAAATGGATCAAAGCCAGCGGATCAGAAGGCGTCGCTCCCCTAAGGAAGCATCGTCCGGGCATTGCGCGCTGATTTGCTTGCGCAGGGCTGGCGTCCAGTTTTCGGGATCGACCGCCAGAAAGCGATGGCGCTCGGCAAAGCGGATCGCATTGGCCTCCCGCGCGTCGGAGAGGCCAAGCGCGCGGCAGAAGAACCAGTTCGCCCGCGCGGTGACCGCGCCGAGCAGCGCCGTGCCGAGCCCATGGCGACGATGAGCGGGATCGACCGCGAGCGCGCCGATCCAGAAACAGCCTTCCGACCCGTCTCCGTCATCCTCTCCAGCCAGCAGAGAGAGGGGCGCGGCGGTGGCAAAACCCGCGATCGGGCCATGGTCCAACGCCGCGACGAAAACCTCGTAGCGCGGCAGACGCGCCTCAAAGGAAGCGTCGGAGCCAAGGCCCACATCGCTTACCGCTGCGATGGCGCAAACGGCCGGAAGATCGCCCGGCTCCATCCCGCGAATGCGATGGGACGCCGGGCCGAACCTCGTCAATCGACGCCTTCCACGATCAGGATATCGGCCGTGGACACGGCCTCGCGAATCCCCTTGCCGGTCTGATATTCGGCCGAGCGGTAGCAGGCGAGCGCGTCCTCCATGGAGGCGAACTCGATCACCACGTTGCGCGCGCGGGTGTTGCCCTCCAGCGGCTCGAACGGCCCGCCCCGCGCCAGGAACTTCGCGCCGTGGCGCTGGAGCGCGGGCGCGGCCGCCGCGATATAATCCTGATAGCGCTCGGGGTCGCTCACATCGACATGGGCGATCCAATAGGCCTTGGGCATGGGTCTCTCCTCCCCGTTCGAAAGCAGTTCGCGCCATGATGGCCCGCCCCTCCTGCCGGGCGCAAGGCGGCAAGCCGCCCGCCCGGCAGGGGCGCACGATCCGGCCCGTCAGACGCCCGCCATTTCCGACAGGATGGCTTGCGCGGCAGCGCGCGGGTCGGGCGCGGCGATGATCGGGCGGGCGACGACGAGATGCGAGGCCCCCGCGCGCAAGGCATCGGCCGGCGTCACGACGCGCTTCTGGTCGCCCGCATCCGCGCCGGCCGGGCGGATGCCGGGCGTGACCACGGCCATATCGGTGCCGATCAGTTTGCGCAGCGCGGCCGCTTCGGCGGCCGAGGCGACGATGCCGCCGAGCCCGGCGTCGCGCGCTTGGGTCCCACGGCGCATCACCAGATCTTCCACGCTCATCTCGATACCGGCCTCGCGCAGATCGTCCTGCCCCAGCGATGTCATCACCGTGACGCCGAGGACGCAGAGCGGACTGCCGGAAGCGCCTGCCGCTGCGGCGCGCATCACCTGCGGATAGGCATGGACGGTCGTCATCGTCACGCCCATGGCGGCGATGTTGGCGACACCCTTTTCCACCGTATTGGCGATGTCGTGGAGCTTGAGGTCCAGAAAGACCTTCTTGCCCATGCGCACCAACTCGGCGGCGAGCGGCAGGCCGCCGGAATAGCCGAGCTGATAGCCGATCTTGTAGAAGGAAACCGTATCGCCCAGCGCATCCACGAGGGCTTCGGCCTCGGCGCGTCCGGTGATGTCGAGACCGACGATCAGGCGATCGTCGGCGGGAAGGATGGCGTCATGGCTCAGGATGGGGACTCCCGTGGAATATCGACGGTGACGGTGGTGCCGCTCGTGTGGGAACTGACATCGATTCGGGCGTCGAGCCCGCGCACCAGCGATACCACGATTCGCCCGCCGAGACCGCCGCGCGGTCCGCCGTTTTCCTTCTGCCCTTCACCGTCGCTGGCTTTCGGTCGAACGCTACCGCCCGTCGCCTCGGCCAGACTCGTGGCGACCTCGCGCGCCATGTCTCCGTCGACGGACAGCGCCACAGCCTCGTCCACCCGCTGGCTGGTGCGCGCCTTGTCGGCCTCGCCATAGGGCCAGCGCGCCTCGCGCGGCAGGCCGATGCCGTCGTCGGTCACGGTGAGGCGAATGACGCCAGAGGAGAGCATCTTCAGCCGCGCCTCCACCAGCCCCTCGTCCCGCCCCTTGAAGGCGTGTTTCAAGGCGTTGGTCAGAAGCTCGGAGAAGAGCAGGCCAACTCGGGCCGCACGCTCCACGCTAATGTCGATCGCATCGCAATCGACATTGACGCGCACCGAGCGCCGCCCGTCGAGATAGCCGATCGTGGACGCGATGCGGCTGATATAGGCGCCAAGCGGAATGCGCTGCGAGCGCGTCGAGCCGACGCCCGACTCCGTCATCTCCTGATACAGAAGCTGGAGGCTCTCGATGCGCCTCGCCAGCGTGTCGAAGGCCTCGGTGCTCGTATGGGCGCGCGACTGCATCCGGATCATGCCGATGATCATCGCCAGATGGTTCTTGACCCGGTGCTGGATCTCGCCGAGCGCGGCATCGCCCTTCACGAGGCCGGTTTCGACATGGACGTCCTCCTGCGCGTTCGCGCCACCAGACAGGTCGCGCTGCACACCGAGGAAGCATTGAAGCTGGCCGCCCGCATCGTAGAGCGGCGTGATCATCAGCCGGTTCAGGAAGGTCGTGCCATCGGCCCGGTAGTTTAGAATGTCGATCGTGATGTCGCGCTCTTCGCGCAAAGCCGCGCCGATCAGCCCGGCGGCGTTGGGGTCGGTGTCCGGCCCTTGCAAAAAGCGGCAATTGCGCCCGACCACGGCCTCCACCGTATAGCGAGAGATGCGCGCGAAGGCTTGGTTGGCATAGACGATCGGGTTGTCGGGCAGATGCGGATTGGTGAGAACAAGCGCCAGCGGAAGCTTCGCCAGAGCGGCCGTCGTCATCCCGTCGGGCATGCCGGCGGTACTGGTCTCGGTTTCTGGTCGATCCATGCCGTGTCCTTGAGCGCCGCGAAAGGGCAGCGCGTTGAAAGGGAATATCGCGCCCTCTAACGAGTTCAAGCCCGGCTTGGTTCTCCCTTTGTGCCCACCAAAACCCATCCCGTTCAAATGATTGGGCTTTTCAGAATCTTGTGATGATATGTCGCGGACGATGGAAACGAAGCTTTGACCAGTTCGTCAGTGCGCCTCGTCCCAATTGGCCGCCGCCCGGGCCTCGACCACGAGGGGCACGGCAAGATCGACGACCGGCTCGGCCGCCTTTTCCATGACATGGCGAACGACCGGGATCGTCGCCTCCACCTCCTCGTCCGGCACTTCGAAGACGAGTTCGTCATGCACTTGCAGGAGCATGCGGGCCGACAGGCGCTCGGCCTTCAAGGCGTCTTCCATGCGCACCATGGCGCGGCGGATGATGTCGGCGGCCGAACCCTGGATCGGCGCGTTGATGGCGGCGCGCTCGACGGCCGCGCGCACCTGCGGGTTGGAGGAGCGGATGTCGGGATAATGCGCGCGCCGGCCGAACAGCGTCTCGACATAACCGGCCTCCTTCGCGAAGGCCTTCACGCGGTCCATATAGTCCCGGATGCCGGGGAAGCGCTCGAAATAGCGCTTGATATAGGAGGCCGCCTCGCCCTGCGGGATCGAAAGCTGGGCCGCGAGGCCGAAGGCCGAGATGCCGTAGACGATGCCGAAATTGATGGCCTTGGCCCGCCGGCGCACCTCGGAGGGCATGCCCTCGACCGGCACGCCGAACATCTCGGACGCCGTGGTCGCGTGAATGTCCTGTCCCTGCCGGAAGGCCTCCGTCAGCTGCGGAATGTCGGCCATATGGGCCAGCAGGCGAAGCTCGATCTGTGAGTAGTCGGCCGAGAGTAGCTTGTGGCCATCGGGCGCGACGAAGGCGGTGCGGATTTCGCGCCCTTCCTGCGTGCGCACCGGAATGTTCTGAAGGTTCGGCTCCGACGAGGACAGACGCCCCGTCGTGGTCGAGGCCATGGAATAGGACGTGTGGATGCGGTCCGCCTCGTCCATGTAGGTCGGCAGCGCGTCCGTATAGGTGCCCTTCAGCTTGGTGATCTGGCGCCAGTCCACGATGCGACGGGGCAGTTCGTGCCCTTGGGCAGCGAGGTCTTCCAGAAGGCGCGCGTCGGTCGCCCACTGGCCGGTCTTGGTTTTCTTGCCGCCGGGCAGGCCGAGCTTACCGAAGAGAACCTCGCCCAGTTGCTTGGGGCTGCCGACATTGAAGGGCTCGCCGGCCAGAATGTGAATGTCGGCCTCCAGCCCCGCCGCCTTCTGCGCGAAGCGGCCCGACAGGCGCGACAGGATCTGCCGGTCGGCGCGAATGCCGCGCTCTTCCATGCGCGCCAGCACCGGCACCAGCGGGCGCTCCAGCCGCTCGTAGACCGCACTCATGCCTTCGGCCACGAGGCGCGGCTTGAGCACGCGCCACAGGCGCAGCGTCACGTCGGCGTCCTCGGCGGCGTATTCCGTCACCTTGTCGATCGGGCAGGCGGCGATCGGTTTCGCGCCCTTTCCGGTGCCGCAGAGATCCTTGTAGGAGATCGGCTTGTGCCCGAGGAAGCGCTCGGACAATTCGTCCATGCCGTGCCCTTCGAGCGAGGACGAGGCGTCGAGCACGTAGGAAATCAGCATCGTATCGTCCATCGGGGCGATGTCGATGCCATGGCGCAGCATGACGAGGTAATCGTATTTGGTGTTCTGGCCGATCTTCAGGATCGACGGGTCGGTGAGAACCGGCTTCAGGAGATCGAGCACGCGCCCGAGCGGCAGCTGCACGCCGACGCTATCCGCCGCCTCGCCGCCCGACAGGAGATCGCCGCTGCCCTCCCCGATATGGCCGATCGGCACATAGGCCGCCTCACCCGGCGCGACGGCAAAGGACAGACCCACGAGGTCCGCCCGCATGGCGTCGAGCGAGGTGGTTTCGGTGTCGAAGGCCAGAAGCCCCGTGTCATAGGCTCTGACGATCCAGGCTTCGAGGCGAGCCTCGTCGCGGATCGTCTCGTAGCGCGAACGATCGACCGGCGTGGACGCGGCCTCCGACAGGCGCTCGGCGGCGAGCCCGGCCGGGGTCAGCGGCATCGCTCCCCCCTCGCCCGTCGGCGCAGCTTCGGTGCCGGCGTCGAGATCGGGGCCGCGCGGCGCGTCGGAAATCGTCACCGGGGCGGGTGCGACCTCGCTGGCATCGGTGCCGAGCTTGGCCGCCACGCGCCGCGTCAGCGTAGTGAACTCCATCGCCTTCAGGTAGGCGACCAGCTTTTCGCCGTCCGGCTCGTGGATGAAGAGATCGTCCAGCGAGGTGTCGAGCGGCGTGTTCTGGTCGAGCGTCACGAGCTGCTTCGACAGGCGCGCCTGATCGGCATGGGCGAGAATGTTCTCGCGGCGCTTGGCCTGCTTGATTTCACCCGCGCGCTCCAGCAGCGCTTCCAGCGTACCGAAGGTTTCCAGAAGCTCGGCGGCGGTCTTGGGGCCGATGCCGGGCACGCCGGGCACATTGTCCGATGTGTCGCCGACCAGCGCCTGAAGGTCGATCATCTTCTCGGGATAGACGCCGAACTTTTCGCGCACGTCCTCGGGGCCGAGGCGCTTGTCCTTCATCTGGTCGTAGAGGATGACGCTCGGGCCCACGAGTTGCATCAGATCCTTGTCGGAGGAGACGATCGTGACGTCCCCGCCCGCCTCGACGGCAAGGCGCGTATAGGTCGCGATCAGATCGTCCGCCTCGAAGCCTTCCTTTTCGATGCAGGGCAGGTCGAAGGCGCGCACGGCCTCGCGAATCAGCGAGAATTGCGGGCGGAGGTCCTCGGGCGGCGGCGGCCGATGCGCCTTGTAGCCATCGTAGAGGGCGTTGCGGAATGTGGTCGAGGAATGGTCGAAGATCACGGCGAAATGGGTCGGGCAGACGCCGACCGAGGTGTCGCGCGATTCCTCCACCAGCTTCCATAGCATGTTGCAGAAGCCGGACACGGCACCGACGGGCAGCCCATCGGACTTGCGCGTCAGCGGCGGCAGCGCATGATAGGCTCGGAAGATGTAAGCCGAACCATCGACGAGGAAGAGGTGATCGCCCTTTTGCATGGGTCAGGTGGTATCGCGCGCCGCGCGGCCTGTCCATCGCGCCACTTTGCTGTCCGCCGTCACCGGGTCGGCAATCCCTCCAAACCCACATGCTTCGGGCTTGCGGCCAGGGATCATCGCCGAAGCTCCCTAGGAGAAAGCAAGGTCGGCTTCGGGTCCAACAGGAATTACAAATGTTTAATTGCAAGATCACGCTTTCGTGATCATACGGCCTTGAACAGAAACGGCCTAAGGCGCATTTTATCACCAACGGCGCACGACAGCGCCGCTTTCGGCCCCAAAGCTCGTCCCCCGCTTTTGTGCCGAACTCAGAGCGGAATGTCCCCATCCCCCCTCTCGGGACTCCGCTCTATCAGAAGGAGCCGTCGCGACACCCCCCCTCCAGTCCGCGACGGCTCTTCTTCTGTTTGACACCTTCCTAAATTATGATCGCACCTCGATCCGGCCACGATGGCTGGCAGCTTGGGCTGGGCTCATGACGAAGAAGAAGCAGTTGACGGCTCTCTACTGGATGGGGTTCGCTTTTCTGATCGTGCTTGCTGGTGTGCTCTGGGATGGGCTGCATGGCGATTGGAACTGGCATAGCGGGCTCACCCTCGCGATCATCCTTGTGAATGCCGAGATTCTCCGCCGCAGGCCGACGCAGTAGTCTTTGCCGCCTTTCCCTTTGCGGCTCGCGCCCCGAGGCGCTATGCCCGTTCGATCCCGGCGGCGCGACGCGCCGTCACGATCAGCGGAGGGCCTCATGGCCGGTCTCGACAGCGTTCTCTCCTGTCTCGATCTCAATCTCGACCGCTCGGTGGATCGCCTGTTCGATCTCCTGCGCATCCCCTCGATCTCCACCGACCCGGCCTATGCGAGCGACTGCCGGCGCGCGGCGGATTGGCTCCAGAAGGATCTGGCCGCGATCGGCTTCGACGCCTCCGTGCGCGAGACACCGGGGCATCCGATGGTGGTCGCCCATCGCAAGGGGCCGGAGGGTGCGCCCCATGTTCTCTTCTACGGCCATTACGACGTGCAGCCCGTCGATCCATTGCCGCTCTGGGACAATGATCCGTTCGACCCCCGGCGCGTCACCATGCCGGATGGCACCGAGCGCCTGACCGGGCGCGGCACGGCGGACGACAAGGGCCAGTTGATGACCTTCGTGGAGGCCTGCCGCGCCTTCATCGCCGAAACGGGCTCGCTGCCGGTCACGGTCACCATCTTCCTCGAGGGCGAGGAAGAATCCGGCTCGCCTTCGCTCCTGCCCTTCCTCGACGCCAACCGCGAGGAACTCTCGGCCGACGTCGCGCTGATCTGCGACACCAATATGTGGGACCGCGAAACGCCCGCGATCTCGACCGGCCTGCGCGGTCTCGTCGGCGAGCAGCTGACGATCCGCGCCGCCTCCATGGACCTGCATTCGGGCTATTTCGGCGGGGCGGCGGCCAATCCGATCCACGTGCTCGCCAAAATCCTGGCCGATCTTCACGACGCGGACGGGCGTGTGACGCTGCCGGGCTTCTATGACGGCGTACCGGAACTGCCCGAGGAGGTCCGCGCCTCCTGGGCGACGCTCCCCTTCTCCGAAAAGGAGTTCCTCGGCTCGGTCGGCCTGTCGGTGCCCTCGGGTGAAAAGGGTCGCTCGGTTCTGGAGCAGACGTGGTCGCGCCCCACGGCGGAGGTCAACGGCATCGAGGGCGGCTATACCGGCAAGGGCTTCAAGACCGTGATCGCGGCCGAGGCCCATGCCAAGGTCTCGTTCCGCCTCGTCTTCGATCAGGATCCGGCCAAGATCAGAGAGAGCTTCCGCGCCTTCGTGCAGGAGCGCCTGCCGGCGGACTGCACGGCCGAGTTCCACGAGCATGGCGGCTCGCCAGCCATTCAGCTGCCCTTCGATTCGCCGGTTCTGCGCACGGCGCGCGAGGCGCTCTCGGCCGAATGGCCCAAGCCTGCCGTGATGATCGGCATGGGCGGCTCGATCCCTGTGGTCGGCGAGTTCAAGCGGCGCCTCGGCATGCCCTCGCTTCTCATCGGCTTCGGCCTTGGCGACGACCGCATCCATTCGCCCAACGAGAAATACGAGATGAGTTCCTTCGCCAAGGGCCAGCGCTCTTGGGCGCGCGTCTTGGCGGCGCTCGGCGAAAAGGGCGCGTAAACCCCGAGCCCGTGAAACGGGAATTCGTCGATCTCGCCAGCAAGCTCGCCAGTTTCGGCGAGCATGGGTCGCCGCGTGTCGTGGCCGGCTTCAACGGCCATGACGTTATGGTGGTGAAGGTGCAGGGCGAATTCGTCTGGCATTCGCATCCCAGACGGACGATTTCTTCTTCGTCCTCAAGGGGCGGCTGACCATCCGAATGCGCGAAGGCGACGTGACGCTCCTGCCGGGCCAGCTTTTCGTGGTGCCCCAGGGCGTCAAGCATTGCCCCGTGGCGGAGGAGGAAACCCATCTCCTTCTGATCGAGCCCGCCGGCACGCCCAACACGGGCGATCCCGCAACGGCCGCGACCAAACACGCGATCTGACAGCGAGCGGGCGTGCGGCCAACACCGCTCGCCCGTCTCGTCTCAGCCGAAGAGCTGAGCGTAGTCTTCGGGCTTGAAACCGACGGTGATCGTGTCGCCCCGCTGCAGAACCGGGCGTTTGATCATGGAAGGCTGGGCCTTCATCAGCACGATGGCCTTCTCGCGCGACAGGTCCGCCCGCTCGGCTTCGGGCAGCTTGCGGAAGGTCGTGCCGGCGCGGTTGAGGACATTCTCCCAGCCCACCTGATCGCACCAGTCTTCAAGCTGAGCTTCCGTCACGCCATCCGTCTTGAAGTCGTGAAAGGCGTACTCGACGCCCTTGGCCTCCAGCCAGAGGCGCGCCTTCTTCACCGTGTCGCAGTTGCGGATGCCGTGGAGCGTGACCGTCATGAGCGTTCCCTTAAAATGGCAGGCGGCCCAAATCGCCGCCCGCCTTTTCGGGAACGGGTCTTACTCGATCCGCGCGCCCGATGCCTCGATCACCGGCTTCCAGCGGGCGATTTCGGTCTTGACGTGTTCGGCAAGCTTTTCGGGCGAACCGCCGACTTCGGTCGCGCCGACCTCCGCCAAACGCTTGGCCACCGCCTCATCCTTCAAGGCCGCGTTGGCGGCTTCGTTGAGCTTGGCGACGACGTTTGGAGGCGTACCGGCTGGCGCGAAGAGCGCGTTCCAGGTGTTGGTCTCGTAGCCGGGAACGCCGGCCTCCTCCATCGTGGGAATATCGGGGAAGTTCGGCGCGCGGGTCTTGGTGGTGATGGCGAGCGCGCGCAGCGTGCCGGCGCGGATATGCTCGGTGGACGAGGGCAGATTGTCGAAATTGATCGGTACCGCGCCCGAGATCGCGTCCACCAGCGCCGGGCCGGAGCCCTGATAGGGCACATGCACCATGTCCACGCCCGCCATGGATTTGAACAGTTCGCCCGAGAGATGCAGCGGCGTGCCGTTGCCGGACGAGGAGTAAAGCTCTTCGCCGGGCTTTTCCTTCAGCCGCGCGATCAGCTCCTTCACGTCCTTGGCCGGATAGTCCTTATTGACGGTCAGGACGTTCGGCACCGTGACGAGCCAGGCGACGGGCGTGAAATCCTTCACCGGGTCGAAGGGCGGCTTGGCGTAGAGCGAGGCCGACAGCGCGTGGGTCGCGATCGTGCCCATCAGGATCGTGTAGCCGTCCGGCGCGGCCTTGGCGACGAAGCTCGCGCCCAGATTGCCGCCGGCGCCGCCCTTGTTATCCACAAGGACCTGCTGTCTGAGATGCGTGCTCATGGCCTGCGCCACCGTGCGCGCCACGAGATCGGTCGAGCCGCCCGCCGCAAAGGGCACGACCAGCGTCACCGGCTTGGACGGAAAATCCTGTGCCCAGACGGGCGCGGCGGTAAAGGTCGCGACAAGGGCCGCGACGACGAAGCTGGCTTTCATGATTCCTCCCAGAACCCTGAGCCTCCCGGCAGGGGCGCTCCAGCGAAGAGGATCAACAGGGCCATAGGCGCGCAAGTACCGGGACGGAACCACACGCAAACGTGAGCGAGGCGCAATTGTGTCTTCGAGGTAACGACCGCACCACCGAATGCACCGTACGCGATCCATTCGCTTGAAAGACGGGTTAGCCAGGCAAGAATTGGGCTAATGATAGCGACAAAGCGGATCCGTCCGCACCCGGAGAAGTCTTTCGTGTCTCAGCGTCTTGCCTCGACCCTACTTGCCGTTACGCTCGGCCTGCTCGCCTCGGCCGCCTCCGCGGCCGACTACGGCACCCCCGATACGAGCGCCGTCGCCGTCGCCAACAATTCGGACCTGATCATCGAGCTGGGCGCGGGCGTGTCCACGCAGCCCGCCTATGAAGGTGCCAAGGACTACATCGTTTCGGGCTTCCCGATCGTCTCGCTGCAGTATCTGAACCTGCCGGGCTTGTTCGAGATCGGCTCGCGCGAGGAGACGAACGGCGGCTTCAAGCTGGCCCCCTCGTTCCGCTTCATCGACAAGCGCAACGCGGCCGACTATCCCGAGTTGCGCGGCACGCGCGCGCTGGACGAGACCTATCAGGTCGGTCTGCGCGCCGGCTATGAATTCCCGATCTACGAGACGTTCAACGCCGAAATCTACGGCGAAGCGCGCTATGCCTTCGGCGAGGCGGACGGGTTCGTCGGCAATGCCGGCGTCGATTTCATCTCGCGCCCGACCAAGGCGTGGGAGCTGAAGCTCGGCCCCACCACGAGCTTTGCCGACAGCAACTACATGAGCACCTATTTCTCGGTCACGCCGATCGAGAGCCTCGCCTCCTTCGGCCGCCTGTCGGCCTATGAGGCCGATGGCGGCTTCAAGACGGTCGGCGTGCGCGGCTCGGCCCGCTATGAGTTCCGCCCCAACTGGTTCATCAACGCCAATGCCGCCTATGAGCGCATGGTGGGCGACGCCAAGGATTCGCCGATCGTGAAGGTCGGCTCGGAAGACCAGTTCTTCGCCGGCATCGGCCTGTCGCACCGCTTCTCGCTCGACCTGTTCTGAGCGACGCCTTCCGAACATGACAAGCAGGCCCGGCCGGAGCGATCCAGCCGGGCCTCTTGCGTTTGGGGCTGCGCGCCGTTCACACCCTGGCAGCTTTCCTTAAGACCCCGTTAAATCGCCGCATTTAGGCTGGACATGCGGTGGCCTTGCCATGCGCGCCTTCGACCCCGCGCCATGGTTCCAAAGGGTTCAGACGGGGTTCAGACGCCTCATGCCATTGCAAGGTCGGCGGACCTCGCGCATGGACAGGCCATGCCGTGCGCTGCACGCGCTGCGAGATCGAAACAAAAGGGGTGCGGATGGCCTGGCGCAAGAACGAGCGGATCGAGCCGACCTTCGGCGGCGACGTCGAACCGGACGAAAGCGAAATTCGCGTCTCCGCCGACGACCGCGCCGTGGTGGCTTCGAACGAGCGTCGCGCAGGCGGCGGGCGACGCGCTGCCCGCGACATCGACGGGCGCGCCACGCGCCGCGACACCAACTCGCGTGATCTCGGCAGCGGCGGGCGCGGCGGCGGTGGCTCCGGGCGCGGCGGCAAGGGTGGCGGCACCGGCGACGGCGGCGGCATGGGTGGCTTTTTCGGTCGCCGTCCGCGCAAGCGGCGCTCGCTGATCGGCCACACGATCCGGCTTTGCTTTCTTCTGGCCTTCTGGGGCGGGCTCGCGGGCCTGGCCGTGATCGGCTATTTCGCCATCAAGCTGCCGCAGGAAGCCTGGGCCATTCCCGCCCGGCCGCCCAACGTCAAGATCGTCTCGGTTTCGGGCGAGCTTCTGGCCGACCGGGGCACCACGGGCGGCGAAGCGGTCGCGCTCGACCGGATCAGCCCCTATGTGCCGCAAGCCGTCATGGCGATCGAGGACCGGCGCTTTTATTCGCATTACGGCGTCGACCCGATCGGTATTCTGCGGGCCTTTTCGCAGAACATGGCGGCGGGCGACACCGTGCAGGGCGGCTCGACGCTGACCCAGCAGCTGGCCAAGAACATCTTCCTGACGCCCGACCAGACGCTCCAGCGCAAGGTGCAGGAAGCCATTCTGGCGCTCTGGCTGGAGCACAAGTTCACCAAGGATCAGATCCTGGAAATGTACCTGAACCGGGTCTATTTCGGCTCGGGCGCGACGGGCATCCAGGCGGCGGCGCGGCGCTACTATGACAAGAACGCCGACGAACTGACCCTGATCGAGTCGGCCACCATCGCCGGCCTTCTGAAGGCGCCCTCGCGCCTGTCGCCGGCGCGCGATCCGCAGGCGGCGCGCGCGCGCGCCGAGGTCGTGCTTCAGGCCATGGTGGACGAGGGCATGATCACCAAGGCCGAGGCGGACGCCGCCAAGGCCGCCAAGCCCACCAAGCCCAAGAGCTTCTGGACCGGCGCGCAGCACTACGCCGCCGACATGGTGATGCGCGATCTCCCGCTCTTGGTCGGCGGCGAGATCAAGGAAGATGTCGTGGTGCAGACCACGATCGACCTCAATCTGGAGAAGAAGGCCGAGCAGGCCATCGCCAAGACGATCGACCGCGCCAACCAGAACGTGTCGCAGGGCGCGCTCGTCTCGGTGGACGGCACGGGCGCGATCCGCGCCATCGTCGGCGGGCGCGACTATGCGACCTCGCAGTTCAACCGCGCGGTGGACGCCAAGCGCCAGCCGGGCTCGTCCTTCAAGCCCTTCGTCTACGAGACGGCGCTGGAGCACGGCTACCGGCCGGAGACCATCGTCAATGACGGGCCTGTGCGCATCGGCAACTGGACGCCCTCCAACTACGACAACAAGTTTCGCGGCGAGGTCAGCATGGCCGATGCCGTCGCCAAATCGCTGAACACGGTCGCCGCCAAGCTGACGGCGGATCTCGGGCCGCAGACGGTGATCGCCACCGCCAAGCGCATGGGCATCCAGTCGCCGCTGGTGGACAATGCCACGCTCGGCCTCGGCACGTCGGAAGTCTCGCTTCTGGAGCTGACGGGGGCTTACGCGCCCTTCGCCAATGGCGGCTATCTGGCAACGCCTCATCTCGTGAACCGCGTCACCACGTCGTCCGGCAAGGTGCTCTACGAGCGTGACGACGCGGTGCCGCCCGTGATCGTCGGGCAAGACGTGGTGGGCATGATGAACGCCATGCTGACGCGCGTCGTCACCTCGGGCACCGGCCGTCGCGCGTCCTTCCCCGGCTGGCAGATCGCCGGCAAGAGCGGCACGACGCAGGATTTCAAGGACGCCTGGTTCATCGGCTACACGTCGAATCTGACCACCGGCGTCTGGCTCGGCAACGACAATGGCAAGCCGATGCGCCAGGTGACGGGCGGCTCGCTGCCGGCCGACGCCTGGAAGGATTATATGGTGGCCGCGCATGAGGGCCTGCCCGCCGTGCCGCTGCCCGGCCATTACCGGATCGGCGACCCCGCGAATATTCCGGTGGCGAGCGCGCAGCCGAACGGCGCGATCATCGGCTATGACGCGGGCGGCAACCCGGTCTACGAGAACACCGAACTGCCGGCCGGCGGCACCGATCCTTACGGCCAGACCGTGCCGGGCGAGCCCACCGCCATCGCGCCGCCCGCCGAGGACCCGGCGCAGGCGCCCTCCCCCGAGGGCACCTACCAGGACGCGCCCGTGGCGGCGCGCGAGCCGACGCCGGCCGTGCGCGACATGCCGCGTTACCGCGAAACTCCGAACTATCGTGAAACGCCGAACTATCGCGAAACGCCCCGTCAGCAGCCGCGCCACGATCAGGGCCAGGGTCTCGGCGGCGAGGACCGGGGCTATGCCAGCCGGCCGGAACAGGACCTGCCGACCCGCGACGCCTACGGCGCTCGGCCCGCTGGCCGCGATCCCTATGGCGACCCGTATGCCGATCCCTATGGCGACGACCAGTATGGCGGGCCGCCACCC